>CBFGPJ010000146.1:0-7200 GCA_965650615.1 uncultured Fluviicola sp.
GAACATCCAGTTTCAGGTTCGCTTTCAACCAGCCAATGATTTCCAATCCGGCATTCTGGCGGGTGGTCAGGTATTCATCATCAAAAGCTGAAATCTGGTAAGGTGCTCTCGGATAGCCACGGTTCACAATTTTCTCCCGGAACAAATCCAATGATGGGATGAATTCCATTTTTTTGATCTTATACCCATATTTCAAACCACCCAAATACTGTTCTTTCATCTTCCATTGCTGAAATCGTCCCGAATCTGCCAATTCCTTTTTCGGGAATTCAATCGGGTTATCTCCCGGTGTCCAGCCATCAAAAAAGTTCCGTGCACCATATGCAGAGATCGAATGGTTCTTAATGCGGGACGTCACTCCCAAATTCAGGTTGTAATTCCCAACTGTTTCGTAGAATGCTCCCAGGTTTATGTCGTAGCCTTTATTTTTCAGCTTTTTTGTAATCAGATTAATGGTACCTGCCATGGCGTTACTTCCATAGTTGGTACTGAGTGGTCCTTCCACGATTTCCACTCGTTCGATGTTGGACAAATTGATCTGGCTCAGATCAATATTCCCGTTTTGACGACCGATAACCGGCACACCATCAATCAATATCTTTACCCCTTCTCCACCGATTCCCAGCATAGACATACCGCTTCCGAGGATCTGGTCCTGGCTGATACGAATGTTCAGCTCATTTTGAAGCAGGTCACGTAAATTAACTGCTCCTTTTGCCTCGATGGTTGCCCGGTCAATCAGTTTCACTTTATTCGTGGAGCCTGTCAGGGAACCAACTCCCAATTGTCCGGTAATCACTACTTCACCGATATCTTTGGTATTGGTTTTCAAATATACGTGGTGGCTTTTTCCTTTTGAGATCGTATCGGTTTCCAGGTGAAAGCCATCCGTGCTGACTTGTATGATCAACTGCCGCTCCGTTGAATAAAGAGAATTCGGAACGACCAAAACTCCTTGTTCATTTGACTGAACATAATTTATTTTCTTCGCATTCAGATCCTGAATTGCGACTTGTGCAAACGGCACAGCTGTCCCCGCTTCATCTTTGATATACAAAGTATCCTGAGCAGTTGCCAAACCACTCAGAATACTCATTAAAAGAAGCAAATACGCTTTTTGGACCATGATTTACAATTCTGCGATCAATTTTCTCCAGGACTCCAATTCCGGAATTCCAGGTTTACGTGCTCCGAAAAGCGTACAGATCAATTCTTTTTTCTCATTGAACAATTCCAGGGAAGTTACAATTCCATCTTCTGTGGGTTTGCGGACAATCCACGATTCTGCAATTGCATCCTCTTTTGCATGCAGGTTGAACATCGGATCCAATACATTGATCCACGGACCGTGTTCCACGATGTTTTTCACTTCACCTGTATGGATTTGGATCATTCCCGCATTTCCAACAAAAACCATGATGGAAACCTGCTCTTTTGCCGCTGCTTCCAAAGCTCTGCGCAGTGCTTTATTATCGATCTTACTTGCATATGTTTCGTCCGGAGCGAAACGCAAAGCCTGTGTTCTGGTCAATTTGTGTTTTCTCAACAAACCAAAGAATTCATGTGTATCCTTTAAATTGATCCATCCTTCCTGGAATGCTTTCACATCGATTTCACTATCCGGTAATTCGGGAGATTCCAATGGCAACAAAGCACCGATTTCCAATTCGGAAGATTGGTTTTCATCTTTGTACTTGTCAACCAGAGCTTCATATGCTTCCATGTTACTTTTGGATTCCATATAAATCTTGTGTGTAGCAACACCGTCAGTTGTAAAAAACTGTAAGCTGTAACGTGGCTTTTCATCTCCTTCAGTTACTGCGAAAGCGTAGGCCCATGAATTTGGAAAAATACGCAAATCGATATCTTTTCCAACAAACAGTGAGGCGTGCGGTGTAGTACTGAAATTCTCATAAATTCCTTTGCGCTCATGAACCACATCATCATTTCTGGTCAAAGCCATTACAAAACCAAGTGATTCAATTTCCCCCAGGATTGCCACGAATTCCGGACGTAAACGAACTGCTGTTGTTCCAATACCCAAAGCAACCAATTCTGCTTCGGAAGCATTCAAACGCTTCGCATACTCTCTGATTCTCAATTTCGGTTCGCTTTCTTTCAATTGTTCGAAAGCTTCTTTTAATGACAAAGTTGTTTCCATTGTATTTCTATTTAATTTATTGTTGATCCAACAGACTTGATGAGTAAGAAATATGCCTGTAAAATATTTCTCCGTCAAGAGACTGGATCTGTTCTAATTCAATTTGGTACGTTTCACTTAACAATTCAGGGTTCATGACTTCATGAACGGTTCCGTCTTTAATCACTTTTCCTTTTTGCATGAGCAATACGCGGTCTGCATACTGGTAGCACAAATTGATATCGTGCATGACCATGATCACACTTCCGCGTTTTTCGTCAACGAATTTGCGTGCGTATTTCAATAATTCAATCTGGTAACGCACATCCAGGTTATTCAAAGGTTCGTCGAGGAACAGGTATTTGATAGGTTGAATTTCAATCCTCCCCTCTGACGGAGTCTGATACTCGTCAGAGTCATCAGACCTCATTCCCCTCTGACGGAGTCTGACACTCATCATAGTCGTCTTACCTCCAAAGGGGGAAACCTTATCTTCATTTTCCAATTGCAACAACACTCTGCCGAACTGTACCCGTTGTTTTTCTCCCCCAGAAAGGAAGTTAAACTCCACATCCAATAATGCTTGCAGGTTTAATTCTTTCACGATCTTTTCAATAACTGTTTTATTGAACTGATTTTTCGTTTCAGGATAGCGATAACGTGCCATTTCCAGTACTTCACGAACGGTGAAACTCGAAGCGATCATACTTTCCTGGTGCATGTATGCGCGGTGTTTTGCCAGAGCATCCGGAGTCCATTCTTTCAGATCTTTTTCATAATAAGAAACGGTTCCGGTACTTGGTTTTAGTCCATTCGAAAGCAATTTGACAAGGGTACTTTTCCCCGCGCCGTTCGGACCAAGGATCACGATAAACTCTTCCCGATCAGTCGTAAAAGAGACCGGTTTCAGGATTTGCTTTCCCTTGACTTCAAATGCTATGTTTTTTGCTTCGATCACACCGAGAATTTACGTTTGTGTTTAAAGATGATCGCGATGAAAACCGGGGTTCCCATCAAGGCGGTAATAATTCCGATCGGTACTTCTGTGGGAGGAAGAATGGTACGTGAGATCATATCTGCTGCAGAAAGCAAAATCGCTCCGAAAAAAGCACTGAACGGTAATAATAACTTATGATTCGGGCCTGATACTATGCGAATGATATGCGGAACAACCAAGCCCACAAAACCAATTACCCCAGCCATTGAAACCGCAGAACCGACCATACAGGTTGAGCAAACAATTACCACCAGTTTGATCGTTTTCACTTTATAGCCCATGTATTGTGCATTGCTTTCTCCCAACGACAGTACGTTCAAATTTTTCGCCTGGAAGAAAATGATACTCATGGGAACGATCGTAAAAACAGCCAATAACCAAACGGAATCATTGTTTGCAGATCCCAGGCTTCCCAGTGTCCAGAAAGTCAGATCCCGCAACTCATCATCGGTTGCAAAGAAGGTCAGCAAACCTGTTAATGCAGCTGTCAAAGCATTCAATGCAATTCCTGCAAGGATCAAAGTCAAAGAATTGATCTCGCCATTGCTTAATGAGAGCCTGTAAACAATAAATGCTACGATGGAAGCTCCCAAAAAGGCAACGATAGAAAGGGAAAGTCCCTCGTTGAACAGAATCAACCAAGGGACTAATCCATTGAACAAAATGAATAGTGATGCAAAAAGAGAGGCACCTGTTGAGATTCCGATCAATGCGGAATCGACCAACGGATTTCTGAAAATTCCCTGTAATGCTGCACCTGAAACTGCTAATCCTGCTCCTATTAAACAGGAATAGACTGCTCTTGGAAATCGGATGTTGTAAACTACATGGTATTCGATTTCCGTTATTTTGAGATCAGTTTTAAAGCCAACTGTTTCCATTAAACTGCCAAAGACATGGGAAATCGGGACATGAACATTCCCTACTGACAGGTTTACAACGAAGCAAACTATCAATAAAACCAATAACGAAAGACCTATTATCCCTTGTCTTGACATACTTTTTCATGTTCAAAGAGTGGCTTTCCCGAAACTTCGGGACTCAGCCACCTTTGATATTCTTACTTTAAATTCGTTCAGGGACGCTGAGCGAAGTCGAAGTGTGAACTATTTGATCTTTTTAAACTCTTTATTTAACTCCGTCAATGCTTCAGCTACACGAGGGCCAAATCCGCTTAGTAACTGACCATCCATCTGGATCAATGCTTTATTCTTTCCGGCATTTGTTGCACTTACTCCGGGAACATTGAAAATTCCGTCAGGTCCAAGGCTTTGAGCTCCTGAAGTGAACATCAAGATCGCATCCGGATTTGCAGCAATCACGGACTCACTTGTCAGAGGTTTGAAATCCGTAAATCCTTTCCCGGCATTTTCACCTCCGGCCAAAACAATCATTTTCTCAAGCGGTGTATTTTCTCCGGCAACCATCAATGTTCCGGCACCTCTCGCGTACACGAACAACACCTTCGGCTTTTTGTCAAGCTTCGCCAGTTTCTTAATATCCGTATCCATTTTAGAAACGATGGCATCGGAAGCATGTGCCATCGCTGAAGCTTTTGGCGACATGCGATCGGCTTTACCCAACCACTTTGCTACGTCCCTCACCAACGATTTTGCATCTGCTACACTGTTCGGGTGTTTGAAAGTCACCAATTCGATTTTCGCCTGTTGCAATTTAGATTTCAAATCCGGAGAAACTTCGTCCTCCAGCATCACCACATGCGTAGGGTTCAACGCTAATAAACTTTCAAGAGCCAGTTTGCGCACATGTCCCAAATTCGTCAGTTTTTCTGCCGCTGCAGGATAAGTGCTTGTTACATCAACGCCAATGAGTTCCTTTTGGGAACCCACTGCGTAGATGATTTCTGTAATAGAACCGCTCAAAGAAACGATTCGTTTTTCTTCGACTTTTTCCTCTTTCTTTCCTTCTGATTTCGCACCTGAATTACAAGCGGTTGTCAGCGATAAAAGAGCAAGAAATAAAAAACCAATTTTTTTCATCTTATTCTTAATCTGGAAATTAATGTTGTACAACCAAACGTTGTGTCGTAGTGGAAGTTCCGTTAGAAACCTGAACCAGGTAAACTCCGTTTGTGAACGCTTCTGTTGAAATGCTCATTGCTTCCAATCCATTGGATACCGCAGCATTTTCAAATACCACTTGTCCTGTCATGCTTACGACTTTCACAGTTGCGTTTGATTTTGAATCAACCATAATTGTTACATTATCAGCAGCCGGATTCGGGAAAATTCCGAAGATCAATTCCTTATTTTCATCCACATTCAGTGTAGCTACTTTTTCTTTTTTGAAAACTGATTTTCCCAATGAGCTTCCGGAAAAACCGGTCATGATCAATCTCCAGTAATCTCCGGCCACATCTTTCACGAAATAAACCAATGAATCTTCAATCGTGTAAGATCCTGCATATGTTTTCCAGTCATACCCGATTGTATTGATATCTTCTGAGTATGTTGCAGTTCCGAAAGACATGTCTGTTTCAGGGTTATTCACCGGGTGAACTTCAGCCACTTCTACTCCAACATTATGCAGAACCCCTGTCACCATATTGTAAGGATAAGGCGCTCCGTTATCTGCTGCATATTGTGTAAACAATAAATCCCAGCTTGTAGAAGCAGGATCTCTATCCACTACGGCTCCACCCAGTGGCAAGTATACAAAGTTCTTTGTTGAATAAGCCGCAATCCCAACAGTTGCAGTTCCTGTTCCAGAGTGATCTGCATTTGAATAGTCTACAGTATATTCTGAAGACATAAACGACAAGGAAATGGTAAACAATTTAACCGAACCGTTTGTGTATTTAACAGCAAAAACGCGGTTTGCAACAATTCCCGTATGATTTACAGCATCGTAATCTCCCCAACCGTAATCCGTTCCACCGGTACTCGCTGCATTCAAAGCTCCCTGGCTCCAGCTTGCTTCAGAATTGTAAAGTTGGGTCCAGGACGCCATACCTGTGGTATCAGCAGTAGCCAGATCATCTCCATCCGTACCCGGAACAGCGTAAACCGATCCGATCTTGTTATTGAAGATAATGGACGCAGCCAATGGATTGGAAGGGCTGATTGTTGTAGCAAAACCCAAATCCCAGTTATTTGCTGCCTGAGCTGTTCCCTGCTCGTCATTCTGCAAGCTATACCAAATGTTGTTTGCATATCCGGCACCCATTGTTACCGAGTCGCTTACCAACTGTGCATTTGAAAATCCAGCTAGTGTCAGGAATGATAGAAGTAATCCTTTTTTCATGTTTTTGTTTAATTTATTTTTTATTAATCCGTGCGAACTATTTTACCTAACTGGGCTAATCTGCCTCAGCAAGCATTATTTATATTAAGTCTAAATAACGTTTACAAAATTAGTATCGGAATGGAGTTGATACAATCGCCAAAATCAGCGGAAACTTATACCTTTCAGAGGGTAGATCTATTTTTGAACACCTGATTTTCCATTTCAAACAGTAACAATTCCGATAAGGACTTCACTTTTAATTTTTTGAAACAATTCTTGCGATGTGTTTGAATGGTATGAGGACTTAAGCCTAGTTCTTTGCTTATTTCCGAAGTAGATTTACCATTCAGCAAAGACTCGACAATTTCTATTTCACGTTTGGTGAGATTGAATTGTGTTGGGGAAGTAATTTCTTCATCCTGGTTCAGGATCTTATTCCAAACCAATTCACAGTAGTAGTTCTGGTTGTGTAAAATTTTTTGGAGTGCTTCTTTCAATTCACTTTGTGTACAATTCACATCGATGAATCCCGAAACACCATGAGATACTAATTTAGGCAGATTGGAAACGTCTCCGTTCAGGATCAAAACCACCTTAATACAATTCGTATCCTCCGGATTTTCTTTTAGATTATTCTCTATTTCCTGATAATTTCCGGAAAAGTTGTAAACCATAAGTTGTTTTTCATCACTCAAAACCTGCTCCATTTTTGGATTTCCGGAATGCCATTCAACCGTAAGCTCACCAAGGATAGATTTGACTAACTCTTTGAATCCGAGACTGATCAACTGATTACGACTATCTAAATACAGGTTCA
>CBFGPJ010000147.1:0-7144 GCA_965650615.1 uncultured Fluviicola sp.
ATAAAAAAGGAGTTGACAATAGAAATGTCACATAAGGAAATTAATAAAAAATTTCATGAGATCTTAGTCAATAGAATCCTTCCTGTTTTGCCCTATGATAATTCATCACCGAGTATGACAGTTTATAGAGTTACAAGAAAGTTTGAAGGATTTGATAAGGAAATGAAATCAAGTTACTCATATCCTCCTAACCCTGAAAGAGGTCGAGCAAATATAAAAGGGAGTCCTGTATTGTATACATCAATAGATCCGGTTACAGCGGTTGCAGAAATGAAAGATTCTATTAAACTGGGTGAAAGATTTTATATTTCTAAATGGAGAATAAGTTTTGATGAAAGGGTTCTAGCTCATTGGCTGGTAATCAATTCAAATACAATTAAAAGTAAAGAGGTTATTGGAGGAGTTTCTAATGAGCAATTAGAAAAATTGAGAAAATTTGTGGGAAACATTCCCGAAAGATTCCAAGAGGGTTTTATATCATCAATCGAGCAACTTGGAGATTTGTATTGTTCAGATGGAGATGATTTCTATCACATAACAGGAGCTTATAGTTATGAAGTTTTATACGAGTCCCGTAATCAAAATGCTTTGATTGATATGTTGGTTTATCCTTCAGTGGAAAACAGGCATGTTTCAGTAAACATAGCAATACATCCCAAATTGGTTAATAGTGCACAAATGCAAATTCAAGAAGTTTATGAAGTTTCGATAAAGGAAAACACCTTGAGAACCATGGACAACGGCCATGTAAGAATGAATATTCATAAAAGAGGTGTGTTTGAAAAAGATGTTGTTTGTAAATGGCAAACCCCCGCTTTTGTTATTGAAAATGTTGATTTTGAGGGATTGGAGTTGTATACTTATAACGAGGTTTTACTAAAGGGGAAAGAAGCATCCTTGAAAAAGATAAATGGTGGGCAAACAACAGTTCAAGATTGGTTGAATGAAGCTATAAAATCTGATGAAATAAAGAATGAGGCGTTTAAAACTATTGAACTTAATGAATTCAAATCTCTAAATAAGAATTGGACTTTTTCACAAGAGTTACAATTAATTACAGAACTAAACCACGGTTACAAAATAGAAACAGTACATGGTAGAAGTTGTATTCATCGAGTTAAATTGCCGTTGACTGTTCAAATGACATATAAATAATATGAAAGTGATAGCTATTGGTTATCTTTTATTTTTAAGTATCTGTTGTTTTCTTCAAGATCTTTAACAACAGCTTTTCTTCAGAACTAAGCCACGTATCTGAAGACGGAATGTTTTTAAGGTGTTTTTCCAGTTGACCATTCTCGTAAAGAGCTAAAATTTGCGGATGCACATAATATTTTTTACAAATAGTTCGCGTATTGCCCAGTTGTTCACTAACCAGGTCCAAAATCGCTACGGTTTTTTTCTTACGCGCTGTTTCATTGTTCTCAGAATCTGCATTCAGAAAATGGTGCAGCGCACAAACACTTGCCGACCATGTCCGTAAATCTTTGGTGGTAAAGGAGTCCTCAGTATATTTTCGAATATAAGAGTTTACTCTTCCTGAATCCAACGTGTGACGATTTCCAGCCTGATCATAGTATTGAAAGAGCGCTTTCCCCGGGATATCACGGCACTGTTTGACAATACGTGCCAATCGCTTGTTTCGTAACGAAATGGTGTGATGAATTCCTTTTTTTCCGACAAAGGAAAAGCGAATTTTTTCTCCGGAGATCTCCACATGCCTGTCCTTTAATGTGGTCAATCCATACGATTTGTTTGTTTTTTCATAGTGATTATTTCCAACACGGATATGTGTTTCATCCATTAGCGCCAGGACCGTAGCAATTACTTTATCTTCACAGAGTGTCTTTTTTCTCAGATCGCTGGTGATTTGTTTGCGAAGTTTTTTCACTGCATTTCCAAAATCAATCAAACGTGAAAATTTCGATTCATTTCTGGACTTTTGCCATAGCGGATGATAGCGGTATTGTTTTCTTCCGCGGAGGTCCAGTCCGGTGCATTGGATATGTCCGTTGGCATTTTTACAGATCCAAACATTCTCCCAGGCAGGTGGTATGACCAAATTTTTAATTCGCTGTAACTGCTTCTTTGAGTCTACTTTCTTGTTGTTGTAATAATATTCAAAGCCTTCTCCTTTCCGCACACGCGAAATTCCTGCATCTGAAACCGAGACGTAAATTAAATCAGCCGTTTCAGGAAAAGCATCCAAATCGAAAACTTCTGCTATCGTCATAACTTAATTTATCGATTGGATTTTGATCAGATGTTACATAATTCTCTGATTAAGAATTTTTATGTTTTTCAATAAAAAAAAAGGACTCGTTATAGCGAATCCTTTCTTCTTGCAGGTTTAGTTTTTGTGTTGGTTTATTTATAATCTTAAATGGCGTCTTTTGTTTGTTCCATCATTTGAGCAAGGAAATCACGCGCTCTGAATAATTGCGCTTTTACGGTTCCCAAGGGAAGGTTCAATTCCTCTGCAATTTCTTCGTAGCTCAATTCTTCAAAGTATCTTTTTTCGATCAGTTCACGGTAGCGGGGTTTTAACTTGCTTACCAGCTGACGCATGTGTTTCACTTTCTGGTTGTGAATGATGTGCTCTTCCGGGTCCCGTGTGTCTGATTTGGCATCAATACCAACCGCTTCTCCATCTTCATTCGTATAACCGGTATCCATGGAAGTCAACTTAATGCGTTTCTTGCGGATAAAATCAATACAATTGTTGGAAGCGATCTTAAAAAGCCAGGTAGAAAATGCAAAACTTGGAGAATACTGGTCCAAACGGCTGAATGCTTTTCCAAAAGCTTCAATGGTTAAGTCATCCGCATCGTCCGAATTGCGGACCATTTTCATCATCATGAAATAAATAGATTCGCGGTATCGGTCCATTAATTGTGCATATGCTGCCTGGTCGCCGTTTCTTGCCTGGTCTACCAAAACCAGATCTACACGTGCCTTGTCCGATAAGTGATCTACTTCCATTTCGAAGAGTTTTTTTGCAATGCTGAATAATAAAAAAATGGAAGTATCAAAACATATACCAAGTCCGTAATCGGCAATAAAGCAATGAATCCGGGTGATTTCAACTTCTTAAAGCAAAGTCCCAGAAGCCACCATTTTATCACTGTTACAAAACCAAATCCAGCCAAGGCATGTATCCACCATCCACTTTGTAGAATCAAAAGAACAAAAGATATCAGCATCAAAATCAGACTGCTTGGATATATTCCTAACATTACTTTTTTGAAAACCTTGTATCGGGGAGAGGTAGTGTAGTGTCTGGATTTTTGAAGCACAAATGACTCCCAGCTATCCTTTGCCTCACTATACTGAAAAGTATCCGGGTCCAATTGGATCGTGTAATTGCTTTTTTTAGCGGCTTCCTGGATAAATAAATCATCATCACCCGACATCAGGGAGTAATGAGACTTAAATCCATTGGTTGATTTAAACACTTCTTTGGTATAGGCCATATTTCGGCCAACTCCCATGTAGGGAACTCTATTGATCGCCATGGAAAAATAGTTCACAGCAATCATGGTCGTGTCAAAACGAATAATCTTATTCAGGAATCCTTTCTTTTTGGTGTAAGGGCCATAACCCAAAACGATTTGTTTTTTATCGTTGAACTGTTCCGTCATTTTACGCAACCACATGTTACTTGCAGGAGTACAGTCTGCATCAGTAAGTACCAGGTGCTCGTAACGTGCTTTTTTTATTCCTAAAGTAAGGGGGAATTTTTTGCTTGGAGTCAAGTGCCGGCTCCGTTCAACTTCCATGACAACCAGGTTTGGATATTGTCGGCTTAAAGCATCCAGCAAGTATTTTGAATCATCCATCGATTGATTATTGATTACAACCACTTCAAATGGTGCCGGATAATCCTGTTCCAGTATTTTGGGTAAATTTTCGTATAAATTATCAGATTCGTTACGTGCTGCAATAACGATCGATACCGGTGGCAAATTCGTTTGTGCCGGTTTAGCTTTCCAAAAAGCCAATCTCCCAAAGAAAAGAACGGAGTAAATCAACTGTACAGCCAATAGTCCGGCAAAAATCCAAAAGATATAAAATACGCCTGTTTCTTGTAGTTCGGGAATAATTTTCATTAAAGTGTCTTCTTCGCATACAAAGATGGGGCTCTTTCCGAAATCCCCTTATCTTTGCAGCGTTTATTTTTCAACACAATTATGCACTTTGAACTGAAGCATACCGACCCGCATTCAAAAGCGAGGGCTGGATTAGTCCATACGGATCACGGAACCATTGAAACTCCGATATTTATGCCCGTTGGAACACAAGGAACAGTAAAAGGTGTTCATCAGCAGGAATTACGGGATGATGTGGAAGCTCAGATTATTTTGGGAAACACCTTTCATTTATACCTGCGTCCGGGATTGGAAGTCATTGAAGGAGCAGGAGGTTTGCATCAGTTTATCGGTTGGGAAAGACCGATCTTAACAGATAGTGGCGGTTACCAGGTTTATTCCCTGGCAACGAGCCGGAAAATTACGGAAGAAGGAGTTCGTTTTCAGTCGCATCACGATGGAAGCTACCACTTTTTCTCACCGGAAAGAGCAATTGATATTCAGCGCACCATCGGTGCAGATATTATCATGGCTTTTGACGAGTGTACTCCCTATCCGTGTGATTACAATTATGCAAAACGTTCCATGCATATGACGCACCGTTGGTTGAAACGATGTATTACGCAAATGGATTCTACCGAACCGAAATACGGTTATTCACAGGCTTTGTTCCCAATTGTTCAGGGAAGTGTTTACCCGGATTTGAGAAAAGAATCCGCAGAGTTTATTGCTGAACAAAATGCGGTTGGAAATGCAATCGGTGGCTTGTCGGTAGGTGAGCCGGATGAAGATATGTACAGCATGACCGATTTGGTATGCTCGATTTTGCCAGCAGACAAGCCGCGTTATCTGATGGGAGTCGGAACTCCTGTGAATATCCTGGAATCCATTGCACTTGGGGTGGATATGTTTGACTGTGTTATGCCTTCAAGAAATGCACGACATGGAATGTTGTTTACTTCCGAAGGAACGATCAATATTAAAAACCACAAGTGGAGAATGGATTATTCTCCTTTGGATCCGAATGGCACGGCATATGTAGATCAGGTGTACACCAAAGCATATTTGCATCATTTGATCAAAGCGAAAGAAAATTTGGCCATTCAAATTGCGACAATTCACAATTTAGCCTTTTATTTGGCGTTGGTTAAGGAAGCCCGCAGAAGAATTCTGGACGGGACATTCAGAACCTGGAAAGATGAACAAGTAAAGAAACTGGGAAGACGGATTTAAATGCTCAAAATAATAGATCGGTATATCATTCGGAAGTTTCTCTCAACATTCTTTTTTATGTTGGGGATTATCATGCTTTTGGCCATGGTATTCGATATTGCCGAGCGTTTATCTGAATTCATTGATAACCAGGCCCCGCTTGGAGCAATCATTTTTGATTATTATTTCAATTTCCTTCTGTATTACGGGAATACGTTCTCATCCATGATCGTTTTCATTTCTGTGATCTGGTTTACCGCCAAAATGGCCCAGGACGCGGAGATTATTCCCATGCTTTTCAGCGGGAGGCCATTTATCCGGGTTATTCGACCGTATATGATAGCAGCAACTATTTTGATGCTTTTGTCGCTCGTATTGAACCACTTTGTTTTGCCAAGAGCGAATCGCGTTCGGTTGGATTTCGAAGAGTCATTTTACCGGGATCGCCTGTTAGTTGAAAATTACCACGCTGAATTTCCCGGCAACGAATTGGTGCATTATGCGAGTTATAATTCTCATGAAAATATCATCAATGATTTTGTCATTGAAAAATACGATGAACACAATCGGCTGGTCCATTTTCTCAAGGCAAGAACAGCAACCGTGGCACATGGTTCGTCGAATTGGCACTTAGTAGATGTTTTTGAACGCCTGATAAGTTATAACGATACCGCTGCCTTTAGGAATCAAATGGTCGACCAAAAAATAAAGTTGATCGAAAAGCATGAAAAAGATACCGTATTGCCTTATAAGATTGAAGATATGGCTATTCGGGACAATATTGCCGAAGCGATGACCTATAGCGAGTTGAGGGCTTTTATTAAAAAAGAAAAGGAAAAGGGAAACGCCAGTACACCTGCTTTCGAGATCGAATTGTACCAACGGACCAGTTATCCTTTTGCAACATACGTCCTGACCCTGATCGGAGTGAGTGTTTCCAGCAGGAAAAAACGCGGTGGTATCGGAGTGAATATTGCAATCGGTCTCTTGTTTGTTTTTATCTATATTTTTGCAATGAAAGTCACAACGGTAGCAGCTACAAAGGTCGGTTTTCCTCCGGTTGCAGCAGTTTGGCTGCCGAATTTTATTTTTGGCATTCTGGCTATATTCATGTATCGTGTTGCGCCTAAATAATGAAACTCCTTTCCTTATTTTTCTTCCTGATTTATTGTTCTTTCAACCTGAATGCTCAGATCGTCAATATTGAAAACAGGCGTATTTATGAAGATACTTCCGGATGGAGCGGTTCATTGGATGCAGGATTTGCAGTTACTCAAAACTCACCGGATATCCTGTATTCGGGTAATTTCCGTCCAAGGGTCCAGTACAAGACCCGGAAGAATCACTTCTTACTGATTACTGATCTCAACTATACGGCATCAAACAAAACAACCTATGCAAACTCGGGAATGGCTCATTTTCGCTATGCGAGACGGATCAAAAACGGTCCGTGGAAATGGGAAGCATATACCCAGGTTCAATACAATCAATTATTGAATCAACGGGTAAGGTACCTGATCGGTACAGGTCCGCGCTGGAAGTTTGTTGATACCAATAATGTGCGTTTTTTCGTAGGTACATCAACCTTTTGGGAATACGAGGAATTGACAGAAGATGGGATTATCAATGACAATATGCGTTGGAGCAATTACCTGAGCTGGTTCATACGGACCAAAACCGGGTTTAGTTTTTCCGGAACAACATATTATCAGCCACGATGGGATAAATTCGGCGATTTCCGTTTCTCCGGACAGTACAATGTGAGCCAGGCAATTACCAAGCGTTTGGACATGCGTATTGAATTTAACATCTATTATGACAGTGCTCCGCCGGTAAATGTCCGG
>CBFGPJ010000148.1:0-7119 GCA_965650615.1 uncultured Fluviicola sp.
GCAGATGGAAGTGAAACTACTGAAAAACCCGTTGGAACAGTCTTTTATGCGGTCCGGTATCGGAAAAAAACGCACGATTTCAGGAAAGTATTTCGCGGAACTCCTTTGGAGATTAAAACGAAAGCAACCGCTGAGTTGTACGGAATTATTTTGAAATTGATTAAATAAAAAAAGCACGAGTAAGATACCCGTGCCAACATGAAGTGCGTAAATTTTACGCCCCGTTTATTTTTTTGGCAACCTTCGGATTTGCAAATTCATTGGCTTTTTTCTTCAATTGGTCTTTCAGGCCCTTTGCTTCTTCCATCAGCTTTGCCCGGGTTTTCTTTCCTTTGGCGGGTGCAAGTAAAATGCCAGCCGCTAAACCTACTGCTGCTCCTGCAGCTAAAGTTCCTACTACTTTCGAAACGGGACGAGGTGATCCTCCCGTTGTTTTGTTTTCTCCTGTTTTCATATTTAGGGATTTATCGATGATGAATCTTAAGATGTGTCCTGCTAATTTCAATTTCGGGTCCATGATTAACTTTTCTAATGAATATTCACTTCTTCCCGTTAAAGATGCACTTTTGAACACCAAAAATTGTTACAGAATAACATCCGTTTATTACATAAATCTCACCTACTCACCTGTTTCCGTGTGTGGCGCATTTACCTTCTTGGATTTTGATTTTTACAAATACTAAAAGGGGGAGTTTAACCTTCAACTCAAGCTCCCCCTTTTAACACTTAACCCACACTACCACACATGGACGACTTAAAATTTTCTACCTATGATTTAGAATACTTTTAAGTATGACATCAAAAATAAACAGCTTTAGATGCAGCTGTTTACATAATCCCAAAAGGGATTTGCATAAATTTTACAATTGTTAAAATTCCGGTACACCCGAAGCAAGTGATGTAATTATTTCTAACTACGTCTCGCAATTTCCTGCAACTGCCTGGCATTTTCATAGCCTGCTTCATAATACGTATTGTTGAAGTAAATACAGACTTCAACAGAATCTTCGGGAATTCCCGTATAGAATTTTCGAAGGTCGGCAATTTCGTAGGCAGATTTGAACAAAACCGGGTTTCCATGTAATCTCAAATAAAACACCTTGTTTGTGTGCATGAAAAAAGTTTCCATTCCCGGGAAATCGACATTGCAAAAAGTCAGGTTGGCGGCAGCCAGTTTGTGCCGGACAATTTCATTCCACCAGGAAATATGACGGAATTCGATCACGTTTTCGGGAAAGTGCGGAACAACCTCAAGCAGGCGTTCCAGATGTTCTTCCGAATAATGGAATGACGGTGGCAATTGAAAGAGGAAATGGATGCACTTCTCCTTCAACCCCTGACGAATTAATGATTGAAATTCCGCAATGAATGATCCTGCATCTTTCAACTTCAGGATATGAGTAATCTGTTTGCTCATTTTCACGGAGAATCTGAAATCCGGTGGGGTAACCAAATAATATTTTTCCAGGTCTGATAATTTAGGTGTACGATAGAAGGTCCCGTTCAATTCAACGGTATTAAAAATCGTACTGTAATATTCCAGCCAATTCTTAGGTTGTAAACCTTCCGGATAGAATTTTTTCTTCCACGCCGGGTAGTAATACCCTGAACAACCGATGTATTGATTTTTTTTCATGATCATTATATTTTCCCACAGACGGGCACGGAAGTTTCCTAATTCTAATTAAAACATGTTCAAAGAGTTGACTTCGACTACGCTCAGTCACCTTGTTCGCTAAAGTTTCAATATTCGCAATTCGCAATTCGCAATCCGCTTAACAAAATACAACACGAATCGTTTTCAAACGCGGAGTCAAAGGTTTAACTTAGAGGAACACTTCCACAATGGGTTAATCGTTTAATTTAAACTCAGGAGTATGACACGAGAAACAAAAAGAAATGAGGAAGAGCAATTGAAGCAGGACAATCCTTCCGGGATGAAAGAAACGGATAAAAAGACCGATAAACGCAAACCGAAAAAAGGCCTTCCGATCAGAAATACAGAACAAAAGAGCCCGGATTAATAATCGTTTTATTCAAACAAACTCAGCTGCCCGACGTCTTTGGGTGGCTGAGCTTTTCCAAAAACTGTTCTTCCTCCGTATCGATAAGATTCTGCCCGTTCTTTCGCAATGGCTTTATCAAACAGGTCTTCATCCGGAACAAATTGCTGTTCCACGATCTGTGCCACCAGGTGCAGGTTTTTAATTGCCTGACTTTTATCCGCAAAACCGATCTTTGCTTTTTCTACCGCTGTCTGAAGTTGTTGGATTGTATCATCATAAACACGTGTGGGTACCGGAAACGGATGTCCGTCTTTACCTCCGTGAGCAAATGAAAAACGGCCGGGATCAGTAAACCGCGAAGGTGTTCCGTGAATGATCTCACTTACCAAAGCCAAAGATTGAACGGTTCTCGGACCAACACCTTCCAATAAAAGTACCGATTCAAAATCCCGCAACCCTTTGTCGTGTGCTACTGCCAACACACTTCCCAAACGCTTTAAATTGACATCCTCCGCCCTCAGTTCATGATGAGAAGGAAGAATGAGCCGTTGGACTTCCGGGATAATAACAGAAGGTTTCTCCGCAATAAGGTCCAATATTCCGGACTTTGCAGAACCCGCGTCTTTATCTGTCAGGTTAAGGATTTCTCCCTGATTTTTGCCATAGATAAAACTGTGCGGTGTTTCAACAAAGGATTTAACGCTTTCCGAATGCCAGTGATAGCGGCGCGCCATTCCCGTAGAATCGTCCATTCCTTGTTGGATTACTGTCCATTCTCCCTCATTTGTAACCACAAAATTGTGCAGATAGATCTGAAATCCGTCCTGGATCGCGTTGTTATCTACTTTGGCCGTAAGCCTGCTGGAACGTACCAATTCATTGCCATCCAGCCCAATTTTATTTGAAAAGCGAAGTAATTCGGCCGGAGTTTCCCTGGAATATTTCCCTTTTCCCCCGGCGATGTAGATACCCAGATCGTTTGAACGGTAATTCACTACTCCCTTCAATGCCCCCATAACCGAAGTGGTAATTCCGGATGAATGCCAATCCATTCCCAGCACAGCACCAAAAGCCTGGAACCAGAACGGATCACTTAAACGGCTCAAAACAGCCGATTTTCCGTACTCCTGAACGATTGATTCTATGATCGCGCCTCCCAGCAAACGCATGCGTTCCGCCAACCACGGTGGAACCTTCCCATAATGCAATGGGAGATCTGCATAACGCCTGGAATCGAAATAAAGTTTGGGCATGTGCAAATTTACGGAAGGAGCTTTATACTTCTATTACACAGACTGTTAAAATACAGTATGGAAACGAATATAAAAGCTCCTCTCATTTAATCCGAAGCGATTGAAAATCTGCCTCGAACTTCAGTTCATCATCTCTTCCGGTCTGTTTTCTCTTGATCCGTCGGCTTCGCGGATAAAACTTTTTACTTTATCTCTGAAGCTGCTTCCTTTGTCTGATGCGATTAACATCCCGACCGCTACTCCGGCTGCCGCTCCTGCAGCAAACGCCATCATTTTTCCGTATCCTTTGGATTTTTTATCTTTCATTGAGTGATCTCCTTCTGTTTTCATGATTTCGATTTTTAAATTTATTTGAAGGTTTACTTCCCGGGAACAATTGAGCTCCAATTGCAATTACTGCTACAACCAGGGTCAAATGAAACAGGCCACCTTCCTTGTATTTGAAATAAACAATAGCCCAACCCGTAATTACAAGTAGTGCTAAGATGCATATGATTACTCTCATCATTGTACTATTGAATAGTGGCCTCAGTTAAGAGTAACCCGATTTTTTGGTGCGTCAGAGGAAGGTTTTCACACTTCCCTCCAACATTGTTCATTCATCAACACACCACTAGTCTTATTCTTCGCCTGCTGCGTCTATATTGATCGAAGATTCTGCAATCTCTGTCAGGGTCTGGTCCGCCTCTTTTTCTTCGTTCAGCGTTTCTTCCAGTAAAGCTGCCGCATCGGATTCACCCAATGTGTTTGCAAACGCAACCAGGGTTCCGTAGCTTGCTATTTCATAATGTTCTACTTTTTGAGCTGCTGAAATAATCCCGGCATCACGTACCATTTCGTCTTCGGTATCTTTCATGATCTCTTCTGCTTCTGCAATCAACCCTTCCATAGCCTCACATTTTTTTGCAGATGCCTTTTCACCTATAATCTCAAAAACCTGCTCTAAACGGTCTACATGCGTTTCTGTAACTGCAAGATGATCTTCCAATGCTGCTACAAGTTCTTCGTTCATTGCTTTTTTCACCATTTTAGGGATTGCCTTTGTTAAGGCTTTTTCTGCCCAATAAATGTCTTTCAATTCATTAACGAATAACTCACGAAACCCGGACTCTCTTGTTGATCCGCTTTGATTGGATGTTTTTGTTGCCATAATTTCCTGTTTTTTTATTAATTTCTTCTAACCGAAAATTAAAGCTCCGGGAAGGAAAAATGCTTACAAAATCCTCCTGTCTATTTGCATAATTCATACTATTGTGAAGATTGAACAAGCCAATCAATGAAGGTGAAAAATTTCCCGGCCAAACTCGTTAAAAAAGACCAAAATCAAAAAATCCGAGATCCGTTTTCCTTAAATTAGATTGTGGAGAAGAAAAATTGGAGGGATGGATTTACAAGCAAAATCACTGTGGGAAGATACGGTCGGAGAGGCAGTAACATTTCCCGTTTTTGAAGGAATGGAGGATATAGATACTGTCATCATCGGTGGCGGTATTACGGGGCTAACGGCTGCACTGCTTTTAAGTAATGCAGGAAAAAAAATCATTCTTCTCGAAGCCAGGACGATTGGTTTGGGAACCACCGGAAATTCTACCGGGAATCTTTATTCAGTAGTAGACGAGCATTTATCTGTTCTCCAGCAAAAATGGAATACAGATGTCATGAAGGCAGTTGTTCAATCACGTACAGCAGCCATTAACCAGATCGAAGAAACCATTCGTCTCCACCAGATCGATTGTGATTTTCACCGGCAACCTTTTACACTTTTTGCCGAAGAACTGACCAGGGACATTGAAACATTTATTGAAGACGAGTTTGACTCATTCCGCGAAGCAGGATTGAATCCGCAAATCCTGGATGAAGCAGGTTTACCATATAAAACCGTAAAAGCTTTGCGTATAGCAGGTCAGGCACAATTCCACCCCTTGAAATACGTTCGGCAGCTCGCAAAAGCTGTTTCCGGAAAATGCAAGATCTTTGAGAATAGCCGGGTGATCGAACTGGATGATAAAAACGGGATTGTAAGAACGGAAAAAGGAAGTGTGAAAGCGAACTCCATTTTGCTGGCTACACATACTCCTATTGGAAATTATATGATCCAGACTTTGCTTGCTCCGTATAGGGAATTCGGTGTTGCTGCGGCGGTCAATGATCCTTCTTTCCCGGGCGGGATTTTTTGGGGCCTGAATGAACCGAGACATTCTGTTCGTTCGTTCCGGGACAAAGGACAAAATTACGTCATGGCAATTGGTGACAAGTTTAAAACGGGGCAGCACGAAGACACGCGCAACTATATTTCAGGACTTGAAGTTTACCTGGAAAAAAGACTCCCTGTTTCCGGGATCAAGTATTTCTGGGGAGGTCAGCAATACCGTTCTGCAGACGGTTTGCCTTATATCGGGAAGCATGGGGACCATGTGTATTTCATGACCGGTTTCGCTTCCGATGGATTGACTTACGGAACACTTGCTGCAATGATCGTTTCGGACCAGGTGCTGGGAAGGCTCAATCCCTGGGAAGAGATTTACCGGGCCGGGCGGTTTACACCGGTGCGCTCAGCGAAGAATTTCATCATTGAAAACACAGATGTTGTCGTTCAATACCTGAAAGATATGCCCTGGAATGTGGACGCAGAACAACTCAGTGAAATACAACCCGGTGAGGGGAAAGTGATCGTTCAGGACCATGAAAAACTGGCGGTTTATAAAGATGAGAACTGGAAACTGCATCTGGTTTCGGCGGTTTGTACGCATATGCAATGTATCGTCAACTGGAACCAGTCTGAAAAAACCTGGGATTGCCCTTGTCATGGCAGCCGCTTCGATATCAACGGAAAAGTGATCGAAGGGCCTGCATTGAAAGATCTTCCCGGAAAGGATTTGTCAAACGAATAAAAAAAAGAAGAAGATGGAGTTGATTTACACCGCGATCATGTTGTTTGCAATTGCAGCAATGATCGGACTTTACATGTTAATACTGGTTTTACAAAATAGACCGGTACCAAAAGGCGTGGCAATTACGCACGGTTTACTGGCAGCAACTGCGCTTATTTTATTGATCGTGGATATGGTCAAAACAGGGGCCGACACGGTTCAGATCGTAGTCTTGTTCATCATTACTGCTTTGGGAGGAATTGTGCTTTTTGCCCGTGATGTGACGGGACACTCCTTACCGAAGAGCCTGGCAATTGTTCACGGCTTACTCGCAGTTACAGGTTTTGTGTTTTTGCTGGTCTATGCTTTTACAACGGCACGAGTGTAAAATAAAGAGGCACGAGTGTTATTCCGAAGGATCGAAATAAGCACTCGTGCCAACAAAAGGGTAATAAGTGTGCTGCTTCTTTATATAGTATACTAAACTAAGTTACTTTGTGTGCCATCATCTCCCTGTAATGAGATGGACTAAGCCCCGTATTTTTCTTAAATTGATTGGAAAGATGAGCCACACTACTGTAATTCAACTTAAATGCAATATCCGCCAAACTCATGTCGGTGCTTGCTAAAAGCTCCTTGACACGTTCGGTTTTTTTGAGTATAATGAATTGCTGAACGGTAACACCTTTCGCTTCCGAAAAGATTCCGGAAAGATAAGTATAATCCTGGTTCAGCTTTTCACTGAGGTATTCCGAATAGTTCACATTCGGTATTTCTTCCGAGTTCCAGATCAAGTCGAGGATCGCGTCTTTCATTTGAACTACCAGCAATCTTTTTTTGTCTTCCAGAAGTTCAAGTCCGGATTTCGATAAATTTATCTTCAGAGTCTCCAGATCTTCACTTGAAAGTTCAGTAAGGGTTTCTACAATTCCAAGATCCACTGTAGCGCATTGGACCCCTAATTTCTCTAGTTCGGACTGTACCACCATT
>CBFGPJ010000149.1:0-7102 GCA_965650615.1 uncultured Fluviicola sp.
CCCGTACCTTTCATCAAGTATACACGAGCAACTGAAGTTTTTCTTCTTCCTAATGCGTTTACTACTTCCATATCCTAATTATTTACTAGCTTTTTTTAAGTTAATCGCCTCAGGAGTTTGAGCCTCATGTTTGTGATCTGCACCAGCATAAACTTTTACATTTCTAAACAATTGACGACCCAAAGTGTTCTTTGGCAACATCCCTTTAATTGCTTTTTCGATTACACGCTCAGGGCTGCGCTGCAATAATTCCTGCGCAGTCAATGAACGCTGTCCTCCCGGATAACCAGTGTAACGAACGTACTCTTTGTTCTCTAATTTTGTACCAGAGAACGACACTTTCGCTGCGTTGATAACGATTACGTTATCTCCACAGTCAGCGTGTGGTGTGAAGTTTGGCTTGTGTTTTCCACGTACTAACTTCGCTACCTCACTTGCCAAACGACCAACTGTGTGGCCTTCAGCATCTACCAACAACCACTTCTTATCAGCGGTTTCCTTGTTAGCAGAAACAGTTTTGTAACTTAAAGTATTCACTAACCTTTAATTTAAATAAGACAATATCCCCAAAATCCACTTTGAGGGGTGCAAAGATAGAAACTCTATTTTTTATTAACAAGGGAATTGTAAATAAATCTGAAGGAAATCCCTTTTAATTAAAAATAGAGAAGGGAAAAATTTTAAAGAAGGAGATACAAATTTCTAAAAAAATTCTGACCGAATGCAACCTTTCATTTTTCAGTTTTGTATTAACTCCGGATTGCAATCAACCAATATTGAATTTAATAACTGAAAAATGAGAAAAAAGACTTTTACACGCTCTCTGCTTACAGGTTTAATCTTGCTGACGAATCATCTTTATGCACAATTACCTGCAATTGACAGTTTGAAGCTCATTCCAGCTAACCCGACATCGAATGATGCGTTGCAGGTAATCTGCTATACTACTTTTCCTTACGGCGGTTGCGAAGTGAACAATATTCATTCGGAACAACAGGGAAACGACATTCTGCTCATGCTTGATTATAACATAGGAATGGCTGCTTATATCTGTCACAGTGTGGATACCATTTCAATTGCAAATCCGGGAGCCGGAGACTTTCAGCTGATCACGAGCATTACCACTAACGAAAACGATGTAATGGATGATATAGACACACTGGAATTTCACATTGAGCCATACCTGGAGCTTCCTGAATACGCTTCAACCGACCTGCTGGTTTATCCTAATCCAGTTAAAAATGAATTGCGCTTGAAGACAGACCTTACATTTGTGAAACTCGAAATTTTATCCCTTACAGGAGAACAGATTCGGTTAATTGAATCCGTTCCTGACAACCTGCTGATCGATGTTTCCAACCTGAAAAAAGGTGTTTACCTGGTTGTTGCCACAAATCGCAACGGGAATCCAATGACTCGACGAATTGTCAAACTTTAATTCCACAAAGATGAAAGCATTCATTTACACATTTCTTTTATTTTTCCTATTCGGTTCGCTGACCGCATGTAAAAAAGAAAATAGACCCGCTACTCAAAATGGCACTCCCAAAACTACCATCGACGGAAAATGGAACCTCATGCTTGTTCAGGGAGGAATAATCGGGGCAAACGAATCCCATTTTATTGGGGAGATTACCTGGAAGTTCAATACACAAAACGCTACGTTGACGGTTAATAACACTGTTGGGAATTCAACCATTTATTCCTTACCTTCGGGAACATATCCCTTTCAGCAAATTTCCAATTCGGCCGGTGAATATTTGGTCATTGATGGAAATGAACTGGGGCAAATGGTATTCTCAGGAAATCAATTAGTGATCAATGAAAACATGAAATCAACAGGTGAAGGAGCTTGTGGATTTTATTTGACACTTCAACGCTAAGAACCATTGAGAAAATTCTGCGAAATATAGAATGGAGGAACACATAGAAGAATTCATCAAGGGCAACAAAAAGGCTTTTGACCGGGTATACGAAAAATATGCCCCTTCTATGTTTGGTATCTGTATGCGTTATGCAAACTGCAGGGATGATGCACAGGAAATTCTCCAGGAGGCATTTATCAAAGTTTATGAAAACTGCGGAAAAGTTAATTCGGAACTGCCATTGGGGCCCTGGATCAAAACGATTACCATCCGCACAGCAATAACCATTCTGAAACGTCAACGAAAATCAATACTGAAGGATGATGAGCACTTCTTTGAAAATTCGATCGATCCCGAAAGTCATTGGGACTTTGAAAAGGAAAAAAACACAGATACTGCACAGGTTGAACTATTGAAGGTATTGAATAGTATGCCTGCCGGTTACAGGACGATCTTCAACCTCTTTGTTTTGGATAACCTCACCCACAAAGAAATTGCAGAGTACCTGGAAATATCGGAAGGAACTTCCAAATCACAGCTCACAAGAGCGAGGGACTGGATTAAAAATAACCTGGAAAAAAAAAGAACCAATGAAAGAGCATAATGAAATAGATTTATTGTTTCAATCTGCACTTGGTGGTTTGGAGTTAACTCCGGACGCATCCGTGAAGGAAAATATTGATCGGGCAATCGCTTCCAAAAAGAAGCGCAGAAGATTCCTGTTTATTCTTTTCCCGGTTCTTTTTGGAATCATCGGTTTTGCCGCAATCCTACCTTTTATTCAGAATGAGAAACAGAATGAGACTGAGGAACAGAAGCAGCATGAGGATTTTGCCAAACTTCACACCAACATTAAAGAGAAACAGCATGTGAAACTTATTCATCATTCTGTCCAGGCAACCACGGGTACTCATTCTCATTTTGTTTCTAATGAAGAAGGACAGCTTCCAAGAGGTTCTTTCAAAACAAATCGCTCATTTACAACTACCCAATCGATTGAAGATCAAAATGAGCTCTCATTTAATTTCTCAAACAGCAAATTTATTTCACCGGATCTGCCGGTCGGTTCAGAAATCGAAACAAGAACACAGGAACACTCCCCTCAAACAAACATAACACCTGAAAAAAAACCAGTAGAACAGAGACCAACGGAACAAGACTCCATCATAGCAAATGAAAGTAAACCGGACAGTACGCTTGCAAATTCTTCAACCGACTCAACCGGTTTTCTCGTTGCAAAGGCACTCGAAAAAATGGGACCCGGCAAAAGCCCCGACCGTTGGTCTTTGGCTGTTTTAACGTATTGGGAAGGAGAAAAAAAGAGAGCCCTTAATTTCGATAACACACCTTTTATTGATCAAAAAAGAGAAACTGCCCGGATCCATTCTTCCACATTTTACGGAAAAATAGAAATCAACCGACGATTCGCAGCGAGATGGGAAGTATTAACCGGAATCGGGTTCCGTTCTTCCAAAATTGTTCAATACGGTTACCTGGAAAGAATAGAAATCCCGGTCGAGGGCGCCAGTTCGGGATGGCCGCAACCAATCACCCCTGCCATTCCGGACACCATCCAGCGGTCGGAAGTTCAGTCGTTCAGAGTAAATTCTATTGTTTTGCCAATCGGTTTGGCTTACTCCCTTCCGATTGGAAACAAGCTTAAATTAAGATTTTCAGGAGGAGGAGAATTCGCTTACGGCAAGATAACCAGCAGAAAATCACACCCGGATTTGAGTGCTCCGAAATTCAATCCATTTGGATTTAATGTCTGGTTACGCCCGGAAATTCATTATTCTTTCGGAAGAACCCAATTGTTTGGTTTCGGAACATTCAATCAAGCACTTTCGCAGCAACTGAAATGGGATTTTGAACCACGCAGAAATCCAGCCTTTGGTGGTGGAATTGGATTAAGAATCCAATTGTAGTCTAAAACTGCAATGTAAGCTGTTTACTCAGATCCGGCTCCCCTTCTTCGGTGTTCAGTTTAGAAAGGGAGATCCCCAGTAAACGGACCGGTTTTTCAATTTCCAGGTGATCCAACAATCCTTCTACCAAAGGAAAGAAATCGTTTTTATTCCACATGAATTCCGTAATGGTTTTCGCACGGGTTTGTGTTGTAAAATCGGCATATTTGACTTTAATCGAAACACATTTTCCTGCAACGGAACGCTTTTCCATTCTTCGTTCCAGGTCCACAGCAATTTCTTCCAGTTTTTCCAGGATCTTATGTTTGGAATAGATTTCTGAAAAATAAGTGTGTTCTACTGCAAATGATTTCCGGATGCGATCAGGTTTCACCTGGCTCCGGTGAATTCCACGAACGATATTGTAAAAGTGGGTTCCCTGTTTCCCAAAATGCTGCGTGAGGAACGTCATACTTTTCTTCTTCAGGTCTTTTCCGTTGCGAACTCCCAACTCCTTCATTTTGGCCGCAGTTACTTTTCCAATTCCAAAAAACCGTTCGATAGGCAATTTCTCCAAAAAAGATTCTACTTCCAGCGGCGGTACGGTTAACTGTCCGTTTGGCTTATTCACATCCGAAGCAATTTTGGCAGTAAACTTATTGATAGAAATACCGGCACTTGCAGTTAACCCGACTTCCTTCAGAATGCGCTCGCGAATTTCTTTTGCCAATAACGTTGCAGACGGAATTCCTTTTTTATTGGTTGTTACATCGAGGAATGCCTCATCCAGAGAAAGCGGTTCCACCAGATCCGTATACTCATAAAAAATAGCTTTGATCTGTGCCGAAATTTCCTGGTACCGGTCAAAACGAGGTCGTACAAAAATCAAATCCGGACATAAACGTGCTGCAGTTGAACTTGGCATAGCCGATTTTACTCCGAACTTGCGCGCCTCATAACTTGCCGCTGCCACAACTCCCCGAAGTTTACTCCCTCCTACAGCAATCGGCTTTCCTTTCAGTTCCGGATGATCCATTTGTTCCACAGAAGCATAGAACGCATCCATATCGATGTGAATGATTTTTCGTTCTTCTGCCTGATCTTCCATGATTTTATCCTACTTGCAAGTATACAAAGTTACACATCATTCAGTGGAAGAAAAATAATCCTACATTTGAAAAAAATCGCACATGATGAAGCTCTTAACCATTGCCTTCTTTTTTATCACGCTGCTTGGTTCAGCCCAGGAAATTTCACTTACAGAGGCAAAAAGATTACTTAGCCTTCCCATGAAATGCCTGCAAAAAGAATACCCCAACAAATTGGGACAGGTTTTGAATGAGAAAGGTGATCTGAAATCCCCTGCAGAACTTCATCCGGCTTTTTATGGGTGTTTTGATTGGCATTCTTCCGTTCATGGTCATTGGCTAATGGTAAAAATCCTGAACAAATACCCGGAATTAATATCAGATTCGATACTAATGGTGCTCCGAACAAACCTGAGCAAAGCCAATATTCAAAAAGAAATAGAATCTTTCGGTGTAAAAAACAACGGATCATTTGAGCGCACCTATGGCTGGAATTGGCTCCTGAAACTCCAACTCGAACTGGAAAGCTGGAATCACCCGGCCGGAAAAGAGTTGAGCGCAAATCTGAAACCTTTGTCTGACCTGTTTTGTAAAAAGTACATCGATTTCCTTCCGAAGCTGAATTACGCTATTCGTTCGGGAGATCATATCAATACCGCTTTCGGTTTGACATTTGCTTACGACTATGCTCTTGCTCATTCGAACGACAGTTTAAGAACAGTTATAGAACAACGTGCATGCGATTTCTATTTCAACGATAAATCGTATCCCTTGCACCTCGAACCAAGTGGTTATGACTTCCTTTCCGGTGGTTTTGAGGAAATTGATATTATGAGACGGATCTTGAGTAAAGAAGCATTCAAAAAGTGGTTAAAACAGTTTGCTCCTCAATTATTCAGTAAGAAATTTACACTTGAACCTGGAAAAGTATCCGATCGTTCTGATGGTCACCTGGTACATCTGGACGGATTGAATTTCAGCAGAGCCTGGTGTTTATACGGAATCGTTCAAACATTACCTGAACTGAAGCATCTAAGAACAATCGCAGACCGGCACATTCAAACCTCCTTACCGAATATCGTTGATGGAGATTATATGGGCGAGCATTGGCTAGCGAGTTTTGCACTATTGGCATTACTTTCAAAATAGGAAACAATCCAGGTTTAAAAAAGGAAATATTCACTATGTTTTCTATGTATCCATGTGGTAAAATGAAACACATAGTACACAGTAGTTCACGTAGTTTTTAGAGTTTACGCAGCTTGTTAATTTTTCTACATTATTACTGATTAATCACGACCCTACGAGAACTAAAAAAGTCATCCGCAAGCAGATGACTTTTCATAATCTTAAAAGAAGGTTTCGTCTTAACGAACAACCAAACGCTTTGTTTCCACTCCAAGGTCCGTTTGAATAGTCACAAAATAAATTCCAGGGTGGAACTCAGACACATCAAGTGACGTTGTTTTTGTATTCGGGGAATCAGCCGCTACTTGTTTACCATTGATATCAAAAAGAGTGATTTGCTTTATTTCGGACCCGGAACGAACAAAGAATTTACTTTCTGCAGGATTCGGGTAAAGCTGAATGCTTTCTGCCATTGACTCATTTAGTCCTGAAGGTTCGGAGAATAAATTTTCGGACGTATTCGTAACAATCGGTGCATTATAATCAAAGTAAATATAAGCTGTATTATGAATAACAGTTCCATCTGTTAATCCCGGAAGCGGTTTCACACGGTATTGGATAAATCCGATTGAGCCTTGCGGATCACTTGCACTATCCGGAAGCATGATATCCGGAAAACGCACAGTAAGTAAGCGAGATTGCTGGTTCAAACTTGTTGTAAATTCGTCACTCGCATTAACCACTTTAAACGACGTTAAATCCAGATTCGCATCCAAAGTATCAGCCAGTCGAATAGTTATTGCAGGTGCATTTCCGGTGTTTTGGAAATGAATGGTATATGTAAACTCATCTGTATAACCAAGTTCTACCAATTCAGGATAAGTTTCTTTAATATTTGGATCATAAGAATTGACAACCTGGTAACAGTAGGTATATAAATTGTTTGTAAGATCCAATTCTCCCGATGCATTCGTGGCAACAGATACCGTCACACAAAATTCATCTCCTGCGACTGCTGTTGTATCAGTCAAAACACTCAATACAAATTGATTTGCATTTATTGCTCCGAAATCTGCCATGGAATAAACCGCATTATTCCCGGACACATTGGAAGGAG
>CBFGPJ010000150.1:0-7091 GCA_965650615.1 uncultured Fluviicola sp.
GTTTGTATAAGCAGATGACCGTTGAAGCCCACGCTCATTTCCTGGGAGCTTTGCGTGGAATGAGTAAAAGTGAGATCAATACCTCTTTGGATTATTGGTTGAAGAAATTCAATTGCGCAGATTGGCGAAAGAAGCGGATCCAGGAACTTTCAAAGGGAATGGCGCAAAAAGTACAATTCATTTATGCAATCCTTCACGAACCGGATCTGTTGATCCTGGATGAACCCTTTTCAGGATTTGACCCGGTGAATGTAGAGTTGATCAAAGCAGAAATGCAGGAAATGAAATTGAAAGGAAAAACGATCCTGATCTCAACTCACAATATGCGCAGCGTGGAAGAAATTTGTGACCGTGTAGTTTTAATCCATCAATCCAAAAAAGTACTGGAAGGGCGTGTAAGCGAAATCCAGGACCAGCAAAAAACGGGTGAATACGCAGTTAAATTCAGGGGAAATATGATTGCATTTGTCAATGCGCTCTGGATTGGTTTCGAATTGATCGACAAAGAAATATTGGGTGATGACCGTTTTATTGCACGGGTAAAAATGAGAGGAGACAACTCGTTTGAGGATTTATTGAAAACACTGATAGGCCAGGTGAAAATCGAGGCTGCATGGGAAGTTTTGCCAAGTATGAATGAAGTATTTATTTCAACTGTAACAACAGAAAGCGATGAGAAATAGTTGGATAATTGCCATGCGCGAACTCAGAGAACGATTGGGAAGCCGTTCCTTTATATTGATGGCTATTTTAGGTCCGTTGGTAGTACTTACCCTCACTTACCTGATCTTCCAATTCGGAGGGAAAGACCAGCAAAAATGGCATGTTTTGATCGTTGACCCGGCAAATGTATTTGAACAGAAAATCATGTCGGGTGAAGACCCGAACATCACGTATTCATTCGCTACGAATTATATTGAAATAGAACAATTTGCAAAAGACAAGCGTTTTGCCGATTTCGATGCGATGGTAGAGATCAATGAAAAGATCCTTTCCAATAAATCAGGCTTTTTGTTTTACCGTGAAAAACCTTCATTTACCATGTCGGTAAATATCCGCTACCAGGTTGAAAGAAGGTTGGAGGAAGTATTGGCAAAGCAGTTTACAAAATTGTCTGTCAGCGAATTCCGATCGATTAAACAGCCTTTGAATTTTGCTTTTAGAAATGTTTACGATCCGGAAGACGTGAAAAGTGATTTGGCTGGTTGGGTCGGATTGTTTTTCGGAGCAGTGATCTTTGTCTTTATTTTCCTTTTCGGAATGACTATTTTGCGTTCGGTTTCCAGGGAAAAGACCAATCGGGTAGTAGAAATCTTACTGGCGACAGTGAAACCACGTTCTTTGATGCTTGGAAAAATCCTGGGTATTGGAATCAGTGCATTTCTGCAAGTGGCTTTATGGTGTTTAATTATTGGAATAGGTCTGTATTTCATGCGTGAAATGATCTTTATAGATATGTATGATGCGTCTAACCAGGCAGAAGGACAAGTCAGCGATTATAACCAGTTTGTGGAATTGGTATTTGACCGGGTCCAATTCGGAGTGATGATCTTCTATTTCTCTTTGTTCTTTGCTTTTGGATATTTGTTTTATGGAGCTTTCTTTGCGGCATTGGGAGCAGTTTCAGGATCAGAATCAGATGGACAGCAATTCCTGATACCGCTGATATTAATTTTGTGCTTTGCCCTGTATTCCGGGTATTTTGTATTAGAAAATCCGGATAGTCCATGGGCAACCTTTTTCATGTACTTCCCTTTTACGGCCCCTGTAGTTGCGATGGTGAAATTATCCATCGGATTTGCAGAAGGAGATTCATACCAATTGTTTGTTTCGTTATTTTTACTGTTGGTAAGCTCTATTGGCGTGATTGCAATTGCAGCACGATTATTCAAAAACGGCTTGCTTCAATTTGGACATACGCTACGATTTAAAAATATTATTCTTTGGTTGAAAGTCAGGTAAAATGCGTGTAGCGGTCATAGATCTTGGAACAAATACATTTAATCTTTTGGTTGCGGACGTACATTCCGCCGGGTTTGACGTTGTACATAATTCAAAAGAAGGAGTAGCTCTTGGAATGGGAGGAATTAACCAGGGAGTCATTTCTCCTGCAGCGAAGGAACGTGCGTTCCATGCATTCGAAAAATTCAAAGGCATTTGTGACCAGTTGCAGGTTAAAACAATCATTGGAATCGGAACTTCAGCTGTGCGGGATGCCGAGAACAAAGACGAATTCATTCAAGAAATCAAAACGCGCTTTGATATTGATATCGAAATCGTGGACGGGCTGGAAGAAGCAAGATTGATCTACCAGGGAGTAAGCTGGTCTTATCAGTTCGATAAAACTTCCCTGATAATGGATATTGGAGGCGGTAGCACGGAGTTTATTCGGATTGAAGCAGGAAAAGAATTGGAATTTATCAGTGCAAATATTGGTGTTTCAAGGGCTGTTCAATTATTTCCGCTGGAAAATCCATTAACCAAAGAAAACCAGGACCAATTAATAAAGTGGTTCGAAGAAAATTCGAAAGAGTTAAAAGACTTTGCTTCTTGTGAAGTGTTGGTTGGAGCATCCGGTAGTTTTGAAACATTTTATGAGATGGTCCATGAAGAAGCATTTCCTCAACGACTCGAGAATATCCGTGTTTCAAGAACCGAATTGATGGGAACCCTGGATTGGATCATTGAATCGACATTCGAAGAAAGGGAAAATCACCCGTTTATTATCCCGATCAGGAGAAAGATGGCTCCGGTGGCTGCTTTAAAGACCAAATGGATCATTGAGAAATTCGGGATTAAAGAAGTGGTGATTTCACCGTGCTCGCTGAAAGAAGGAGTGTTGCGCAGATTTTTTTAATAATTCCGAATTACGAGTTCCGAATTCCGAATGATTTTCAAATCAGAGTAATGATTCAATATTGGAGGATCGAAAAATTCGTAATTCGTAATTCGGCATTCGTAATTAATTGGTTATTTTCGTTCACCAATAAAAACACATGGCAAAGATATTGATCATTGATGATGAGCGTGCTATTCGCAGGGCTCTGCGTGAAATTCTTGAATTTGAAGATTTCCAGGTAGATGAAGCGGAGAATGGGGCAGAAGGATTGGAAAAAGCAAAAAACACGCTTTACGATATTATCTTTTGCGACATTAAAATGCCTCAAATGGACGGAATGGAAGTTCTTGATGCATTGATCGCTCAAAAGATAGATACTCCGGTTATTATGATTTCCGGTCATGGAAACATTGAGACAGCCGTCGATGCGATTAAAAAAGGTGCCTTTGATTTCATTGAAAAGCCGCTTGACCTGAACCGCATCCTGGTAACAATCCGAAATGCAAAAGACCGTGTTGTTCTGGTAGAAGAAACCAAGCAATTAAAAACCACTGTACGTAAGTTCAAAGGATCTTCCATTATTGGTGAAACCGAAGGAATCAATAAGATCAAAGAAATGGTCGAAAAAGTTGCTCCTTCTGATGCCCGTGTATTGATCACGGGAGCAAACGGTTCAGGAAAGGAATTGGTTGCCCGTTCTCTTCATGACCTTTCCAATCGTAAAAAGATGCCGTTCGTGGAAGTAAACTGTGCTGCGATTCCAAGTGAGTTGATCGAAAGCGAATTGTTCGGACACGAAAAAGGCGCGTTTACATCGGCTGTAAAGGACAAAAAAGGGAAATTCGAACTGGCTTCGGGTGGAACTTTGTTCCTGGATGAGATCGGAGATATGAGTGCTTCCGCCCAGGCGAAAGTATTGCGGGCTTTGCAGGAAAATGTCATCCAGCGGGTTGGAAGTGAAAGAGACATTAAAATCGATGCACGTGTTGTTGCAGCAACCAATAAAGATTTACGTAAAGAAATTGCGGAAGGTCGTTTCAGGGAAGATTTGTATCACCGTCTGGCAGTTATTTTAATTCACGTGCCTTCGTTGAATGAACGCCGCGAAGATATTCCGATGCTTGCTGAACATTTTATTGCACTGGTTTGTAATGAGCATGGAATTCCGAAGAAAGTATTTACGGATGATGCCTTGATCGAATTGCAACAAACCGATTGGACGGGAAATATCCGGGAATTGAGAAATATTGTGGAACGCTTGGTTATTCTGTGTGGTGCTAAGATCACCGGTGATGATGTGAAGATGTTCGCTAACCCTAAGAGATAAAAAAATCCCCGTCAATTGACGAGGATTTTGGTTTAATCTTATTTTTCTCCCACAAATTTCGCTGATCTCACAGATTTCAAAATAATTCGTTATCCAAATTAATCTGCGTTCTTCTGCACCATCTGCGGGAACAATTTATTTTTTCATTTCTTTTGCTCCCATTTTCATGATCGCATAAGTAAATTCACACCCTTGTTTTGCTTTCAAAGCGCTTAAGATCTTTTCGATCACCTGGTCTTCCGTTTCGGAAGTATAGACCTGGTCATATTTTTTCTCCAAATCTTTCGAGCAACCCTGCATTTCTTTTCCAAGGTCAGCCATTGCTTGTGCATCAGCCATTCCTGCCTTCAAGTCTTTCATCATCACTTCTGTCATGGCAGCTTCCATATCCGTTCCGTCCTTTTCAGACTTCACAATGGCATTTTTCATTTCGTCAGAAATACCATCCGAAGATTTGTTCACACAGTCACACATATCCTGTGCCATTGCATCGTAATCGGCATCGCTTGCCATGTTACATGAAGTCACCAGGACCGCACCCGAAATTGAAAGTAATAGTAATAGTTTTTTCATATTGTTTGTTTTTTCTAAAACTAACCAAATTTATTGAATTTGAAATTCGCAATATCTAATTGAACTGCTTTTCCCATTTTACATTTTCAATTCACCAGTTACTTCAATTCCTCCCCATTCCAAAACATCAAATCCCTCACGGTTAAGTTGCTTTAAAACTTGCTGTTTTAAGAATACGGGTTTTGCAGGATCGACAGGCGACCAAACCAGATACACCCGATTCAACTGTTTTGGCGCGGGTTCAATTTCCAATGCTGCAAATTCATTGCAGGAATCGTTGAGTATAAACTGGACCATTACCTGCTCATACTTTTGGAGTTGTGGCCCCCAGAAGGTAATAAAATCTGTTTTTTCTTTATCATTGAAACCCAGTTCAGTCAGGTGTTTTTCAAGGGATTCCACTATGTTTTCTTTCTTTAAAATGAATCCACCGATCTTTGCATCAAAGGTGTTGAAATGTTGCTCGGATTCCCAGAAAAGGTACGGATAATGTTTTCCCTGAATGTCAATAGAACCATCCGGATGTGCTGTTCCTTTCCATCCTTTAGAATATTCAGGATAGGTAAATGTCAGTTCTCCGCTTACCTTTAGATCAACAGAAATCGCAATGTCTGATTCAGGATAGAGATAGATAACGGGTTTCTTTACTGGTCTGGGATCATCGATTGCTTTAAAATGCAACGAAATGATGGTAATTTGTCCGGCTTTGACATCAATGGAATCCGTTTCAATTTCCTGGAAATGATTATCGTAATAAAATTGAAAAAGGGCTTTTTGTGGTTTCCGGACCACTGCCACTTCATTCTTATCATTCATTCGAATGCGTTCATTGCTTCCGTTCATACCGAAACGCAATTCCCGGTGAGGGTTGTAATCCGAGTCAAATTCACAGACGATTTGAATACGGGCACCCGAACTGACCGGATGTTTATCTTTTTCATACCTCACAAAGTAATCAGGGATTGATTCAAATGTATTTGCCAGTAAACCTTTACTGATCACTAAAAAAAAGAGTAAAATACGCATGATTTATAAATTTGATTGAATTTCAATTCCACCCCATTCGATCAGGCAGTTTTTACTCCTGTTAATGGGAGTCAGGGTGTTTAATCTCACTTGTAAAGTCTCGTTCTCAATATCACTGATTTCTTTAAAAACAATGTAGATACGATTCTGTGTGTAATTCGGGGAAATGTCCAGTGAAGCAATCTCATTAACAGATTCGTTTTGGATCCAAAGTATTTGGAGGTATTTCATCTGTTGCATCCGTGGTCCCCAGTAGGTAATAAAATCTGATTTTTCTTTTGGGTTAAACCCCAGATCATCCAAGCGTGCTGAAAGGTATAGTATTGTTTGTTCGCCCAGGATTTGTTCTGAATTCTGCCAGTTCAGACTCAAACGCTCAACGGGAAGTTGTGCATCCCAAAAAAGATACGGATAGCCCGAACCATTGATTTGGATTGTTCCGTCAGCAGATGTTGTTCCTTTCCACTCGTTTTCGTAGACCGGATACGTAAATTGAAGTTCAGCATCGGTTTTGATCCTCAGCGTAAATGCTTCTTCTTTTTCACTGTATAAATAAATGACCGGCTTTTCGACTGTAATTTGCCTTCCGGAATTAGCTGAACCCTGGAAATTTAATCCAACTTCGTAATAATGTTTTCCCGCAAATTCCCGTTCGAAATGAATTTCATCGAAGTTTGGATTGACATAAAACGCCAGCTTGTGTTTTCCTTTTGACAACGCAAGTTTAAAGGTTGTTTTTTTTTGTGTGACTGTATATTTGGTCGTTTTTCCATCCACTTTAACTTGTATGATCACCGGGTGTTGGTTCAACATCAATTGACCGTACAGATCTTCCACATGAAACACGAACCGGACACTGTCAGGATGGATTTTGCCCGAAACGCTGTCTTTGATGATCCAAATCGTTGGAAGTGATTCCTCTCCTTTTGAAAAACTCAGGAAAGAAAACATCAAAAAGATAAACAGTGTGAGTTTTTGTTTCATAATTCGATTGTTTTTAACTCAAATCCGCCCCATTCAAGGATATTGAAACCATCCCGCTTAAAAGCAGGCAGATCCATTGGATGAACGTAAGTTTTAAGGTGGTCGTTCCATTCCGAAAAGGCAATGTATAAGCGATTGACAGCGTTCGGGACAGGATCACACTGAATAGTTGCAAATTGATTACAGTCTTCCTGCAGGTAAAATTGAATGAAAACAGACTCGTACTGTGTCAGCCTCGGTCCCCAATAGGTAATGAAGTCGGTTTTTTCAGTTGCATTCAAACCGGCATAGGAAAGTTGGGTTTCCAGAAATGAAATAACGTCTTTTTTGGAAATATGATAG
>CBFGPJ010000151.1:0-7041 GCA_965650615.1 uncultured Fluviicola sp.
ATAAAAAATTCCCGGGAAATCCCACCCGTTCTTATCGCAGTCAGGGACCATTGAAAGTGGTGGGTGAATTAACGGATTGGATTCGCTTAACTCCCGAAGAACTGCAGCAATGGCGTGAACGGATTGCGAAAATCAAGGCAGACCCGAACGCGGAAATAATAAATTAAACAGGCTTAAGTAAAATGAACTTTCACTACCAAAAAGTAGCTCCGGAATTAGCTGAATACGTTCGGACGATTTTGGTTTTTGACCCGGCTGCCAGTGAAAGTTCCGATTTACCGCTATTCACAAATGGAATGGCCGCCCTGGTTTGTAAGGGGAACCAGGACCTTACACTTTTCGGAGAATCTGTTCCGGACAAGGAATGGGAAGATGGGAACACCGGTCCGATCGTTGCTTTTTTCTTTAAACCGTTTGCTTTGAGTACTGTTTTTAAGGTATCTGCACAAGATTTAAAAGCAAAACCGATTGCATTGAACCTTTGGAATGCACATAAATCAATGGCTTTGAACGTGCAATTGACTCATTCCCGGTCGCTTCAGGAAAAATTGGAAGTTTTGGCTCATTTCATTTTGGCACAAATTGAAGGCAACCGACGGGATTGCGAACTAGTGCGTTATGCTACAGATGCAATCATGCAAAATCCAAAGACAGATGTGCTTTCGCAATTAATAGAAGATCTTCATTTAACAGAAAGGACCTTTCAACGGATTTTCAAGAAATACGTGGGTGTCACACCGAATGAGTACCGGAGAATTTGCCAGCATTATTTTGCGTTTTCGCAACTGAAAGGCGGACACTTTGAGAAGCTTTCGGATGTTGCATTTAACAACGGCTATTTCGATCAAAGTCATTACATACGTTCATTCAGGGAATTCACCGATACCACTCCGAATGAATACCTGCAATCCGGATTAGACAGAAAGAAGTAAATTTTGTCGGTTTTATACAATGAAGGAATTCTGTTTGAAACGAACTTTGTATGAATAAATAAGACAACCCGGAAATTTAGTCCTAATGTCTTAAAATCTATGAAGAAATGAAAGAAACAATAACACCTTGCCTTTGGTTCGATAATCAGGCAAAAGAAGCGGGAGCATTTTACTGTTCACAGTTCAAAAATGCGAAAATAGTAGCACAGTCTCCGATTGTAACTGAATTGGAGCTCTCGGGGCAACACCTGACCTTATTGGATGGCGGACCGATGTACCGCCCCAATGCGTCAATATCCCTGTTTTATGTTTGTGATACGGAAGAAGAAATCAACCGGATTTGGGAAGCTTTTATCAAAGAAGGCACGGTTCTGATGCCTTTGGATAAATACGATTGGAGCGAACGATACGGTTGGGTAAACGATCAATACGGTGTTTCCTGGCAATTTTGTTTGGGAAAACTGGAAGATGTGGGCCAGTGTATAACACCATCGTTGTTATTCACCGGAAGTCAGTACGGAAGAGCCGAAGAAGCAATTGCTCATTACTCTGCCATTTTCAAAGACGTACAGCAAGATGGCATTTTGCATTATGGAGAGAACGAAGCGCCGGAACAGGCAGGGAAAGTAAAGCATGCCCAAATTGCTTTTAGTGGACAAAAACTGATGTTTATGGATAGTAAACAAGTACAGAATGTGGCTTTTAACGAAGGCGTTTCCTTTACGATCCATTGCGAAACACAGCAAGAGATCGATTATTATTGGGATAAACTAACCGAAGGTGGAAAAGAAAGCATGTGTGGCTGGCTGAAAGATAAATTCGGTGTTTCCTGGCAAATCATCCCGACCATTTTGAACAAACTCATGAGCGACCCGGAAAAAGCCGGAAAAGCGGCTCATGCATTTATGCAGATGCGAAAATTTGACATTGAAAAACTGGTTCAGGCATCGATCTGATAAAAGCAGGGAAATTTGAATGATAAAGTGGGGGAAGCTCCACTTTTTGCCTACTAAGTATTATTTGCTCAGTAGATGTTTTCTTTTGGCCACAGATGCGCAGATAACTGCTCGCCTACCGGTCTCGCTAAATTTTTAATGCTAATAGATATTAAAAGATTTGTCTTTCTGTTAGAATAACTCTTTTGTATTGCAATTTTGATCGTTGAAAATTTACAAGCAGTCCTACTTCTGTTCCTGACACAGCAAGGTAGTTGATCGTCTGAGCAAAATGCTGATCAGTTAAATCGGATACAGCCTTTATCTCTAAAATAATTGAGTCAAATACGACAAAATCAGCATAGAAATGGTGTGGAAGGATAATATCTTTGTATTTGACCTGATATTGAACCTCTCGCTCAAATAAAACACCATTCTTTCTAAACTCATGCTCCAAGGCATCTTTATAAACAATTTCGGAAAAACCATGCCCAAGTTCATTATAAACTTCCATACAGCAACCGATAATTTGATACGTTTCCTCTTCTAATAAATACTCCATCTTATATAAGTTAGTAAAAAAGATCATTTCTTTTCAATTACCAACACAAAAAAGTGACCGTTAGGAAGTTATGTATCAGGGCTCAAAATGTGTTTATGTGATTTATAATTACAAATGTACTGATTAGAGCGAGCTTTTGGTCTCGCTTAAATGGCGACTGGTAAGCGCCATAAAAATCAGTGTATCTGTGGCAAAAGAAGACCTACAAGTCAAGTAATTAATAAGACTAGCTTGCAGGTCTGTCTATCTTGTGTCTAAAAGTTCTCGTGTATTGTTAATAAAGCTTTTAATTTGTCCATTTTTTTCTTGTGATTAACTAACTTATGGAGAAAGGTCTGTTATGAAACAAGCTGTTATTCTGATATCCCTGATAAGCATTTTTATTTATTCCTGCCAGGAGAAACAGGATGAAGAAAAGCAGGAATTACCGGCGGGTAAAGATTGCATGTTGCCGAAATGGAAAGAACCTGAAAAACTTGCTTACGGGATCCGTGATGCAAAGCAATGGCTGCTGGATTCTACCGTGACATCAGAACAACGGGAAATGGTTTATGCGATCAATCGAACGGACCGGTCCAATTTTAAGAAAATGGATTCGGTTATTGTACCTGTTGATTTGAGCGGTGACCTGGTTTACTATTTTCCTTTTCCATTGAAAGTGCCTTATTTGAAAGACGTTCAAAAAGTGGTCTTTTTTTCCTATCCCACACAAACATTTGCAGCCTATGAATGCGGCGAATTGGTGCGCACCGGTCCCACAAATATGGGACGAGAAAAAGATCCGACTCCAACAGGTCTTTTCTTTACGAACTGGAAAGCCAGAAAAACAATCAGTACAGTCAATGACGAGTGGGAGTTAAAATGGAATTTCAACATTCTCAACAAAGGAGGAATTGGCTGGCATCAATACACCATGCCCGGTTATCCGGCATCCCATTCCTGTTTGCGATTAACGAAAAACGATGCGAAATTTCTCTATAACTGGGCAGATCAATGGGTATTGGCAGATAAAACAACCGTTCAGGTGAAAGGAACTCCGGTCATTGTTTTTGGAACTTATGATTTTTCTTCTCCTAAACCCTGGCTGCAATTGATCGAAGATCCGCATGTCCTGGATATTTCGGAAGATGAACTGAAGCGGGTAAGCGAACCATTCCTGGATGAAATGATGCGTGAACAGCAAAATAGGGAAGTATACGAAGCTGAAAAAAACAATAAACCGACAGAAATAAAAAACCACTGATTTCCAGTGGAATTTTTGGACGGTGCAGGTTTTTCTTTTGTAATCAATATCTTTGAATGAATCAGTTGAATCTGAAACCGTATGAATAGTGTAAGTCTTCCGCATCCGAATAACTTCCTGGTAGTTGAGCCTTTGAACTATCCGAATCCATACGATTTCAGTGTTCCGCACCGGCATGATTATTTTGAAATTATTTTGATCAGTGCTGGAGGAGGAGAACAATTGATCGATTTCACCAGAACCGGCTTACAAACACAGTGTGTCTATACCATTTATCCGGGGCAGATCCATCACCTGAAACGGGAAAAAGCGGAAGGCCTGGTTCTGCAATTCAGAAAGGAAATTTTCGACTTCATCTTTCCGATCCAATATCACTATCTGTATTTTCCGCAAGCGGGTTTACAGTTGAGTCCTGATTCGTTTGAGCATTTGTATGGTATTGCTCAGAGTATCATGCTCCTCAATAATGAACCTAAATTGTCCCACCTGTCCATTTACAAATCGTATAGTTACCTGCAAATTGTATTAATTACATTGATTGAATTACATCAGCGGCATTCACATACAAACGTTGGGAGTTTCGGAGGAAAATTCCTGGAATTGCTCAGTCAGCATATCAGAGAAAAACGAAAAGTGGCCGATTATGCGGAATTCATGAACCTAAGTACGGACAGATTGACTTCCCAATGTAAGGAAACATTCGGAACAACACCCTTAAGATTGATCCATGAAGCATTACTTTTAGAGATAAAACGGTTGATCGTATTAGGAAAATTGACTTTAAAAGAAATCGCGTTTGAACTGAACTTTGACAGCACAGCCAATTTCAGTGCCTTTGTTAAATCAGCAACTTCGTTTACACCTTCTGAGTTACAGGAACAATTAAAAAAGAACCTGCATCCAAACGGATAGTTTATCCGTCCTTTTTATCTTTAAAGTATGAAAGTTTCTTCTTTTGCAGATAAAGTAATTGAATTCAATCGCCGGTTGCATTATTCAGGGAAATTACCAAAGGGGTTCAATGTCATGAATCCTTACCTGGACAACCCGGAAACGCTGGATGTGATGCAGCAGTTTTACCACAAATATTACAATGATTCGAGGCAACGTAAATTCATTATCGGGATTAATCCGAGTCGGCATGGGGCAGGAGTGACCGGTGTTCCGTTTACGGATACCAAACGCCTGGAAAGTGTTTGCGGGATTCCCATGCATTCGGCACATACGCATGAAGTTTCTTCCGTTTTCATCTACGATCTGATTGCTGAATACGGTGGTCCAGAGGCATTCTATTCACAGTTTTACATCAATTCACCCTTTCCTCTGGCAATTGTACGGGAAGCAAAGAACGGTCAATGGCTGAATGCGAATTATTACGATGATCCGGCTCTTTTTGAAGCTGTGAAAGATTTCATGATCACTTCTTTGAAAAAACACATCAGCTTGGGATTGGATACTTCCAGGGTATTTGTATTGGGAAAGAAAAATGCAGGCTTTATCCGTAAACTCAACCAGGAAGCAAAATTGTTTGATCAGATCGAAGTTCTCGAACATCCCCGATTCATTCAACAGTACAAATCGAAAGACAAGCAGTTATATATTGACAAATATTTGCTGGCTTTGAATGATGCAGGACAATGAGCAGTTCTCTTTCAATTAGCAATTTTTATCGGGACCTGGAATCCGGACTTCCCACAAGCACGGAAGAACAGCGGCAAAATTGGGCAAGGGTCATTGTCGAACAGGGACTTGATCTGAAACAACTTTCCGGTTTGGTGCATTGCGAAAAAAAAGTTGCTACCCGTTTTTTGTGGATGTTAAGTGGTGTTGGAATGATCAATCCTGCCAAACTGCATGAAGCACTTCCGTTTTTGCTAGAAGAAATAGAGAAAACAAATCAAAACTATCTGACATCCTTTGCCAATTATTGGCGTATTGTAGGTGTTCCGGTGGAAAATGAAGGAAAAGCCATTGACTTGTCTTTCGAATGGCTTCTGTCGGCAGATATAACCGTGACGATTAAATCTCGTGCGCTATTTGTACTCTTCAATCTCACGAAGAAATATCCGGAACTTAAAAATGAATTACGGTTTTGTTTGATCGACCAAATGGACAAATACTCGAAGGATTTTCGAAAGAGAGCGCAGAAAATTTTGATGGAGATAGAGTAAGTATTATTCATCAGGGCAATCATTAATCTTTTATAAACGTCCCGATAGTTATCGGGATAACTAAAAGGTTTACAAAATACAACTTCTTGATTGCTCATCCCAAAATGTAAATGATTTTAATCTTACCTACCTGACCAAATGAACAAATACTCGAAGGATTTTCAAAAAAGAACGGCAAAAATAGTGAAGGAACTGGATGAATGAATCGATTTCCGCTAATTTTAGTAGGACAAATGAAAATGACATGCAAATTACAAAAGCCGAAATCATAACCCTGGAGGATCAACTGCTTGAGGCAATCCGGAAAAGTGACAGTTCCTTTTTAGAGGGAATACTTCACAATGATTTACTGTTCATCGTTCCAAACGGAAGCGTGATTACAAAAGAAATGGATTTGGCATCTCATCGGTCGGGAGAAATGGTAGTGGAAGAAATAAGCTCCACAATCGAACAGATCAATATCATAGATGACGTGGTTGTTGTTACAGTTGTTTACGATACAAAAGGAAGTATGCTGGGAAATCCCATTCAGGGAACGTTCCGTTACATTCGATTCTGGAAGCAGTTTACGGATGGCATGAAAGTAATCGGTGGAAGCTGTGTTCAATTATAAAACACCAACTTGATAATTAACCATTTGCTAATTGATGATTATCAAATTACCCCAAACTCTCCAATTGCTCAAAGATCGGGATCAAAGACTTTCCGTTGTCAGTCAGGTTGTATTCGATATGAAGCGGTTTCTCTTTAATAATGACCTTTTGCAGTAATCCTACTTCTTCCAATTCCTTCAATGCCACAGACAGCGACTGTTTATTCGATCCGTTGATCTGCCGCAGCAAACTGCTGAAACGCAAAGGGCCGTTCGTCGCCAAACGGAAGATTTCCGGTTTCCATTTCCCCGAAAGCATTTTCAATAATGCCGTTGCCGGACATGTCTCGTTTTCTTCTGTGATCTTTTTTGTAGTCATAAAAAACTGACTTATTGTGAGGTGATTTTATTATTCTGACCTTTGTACAAAGGTAAAATAAATTGCACCCGACAACAGACATTCATGAAATTGACGCATCACATTTTACTCGCAGTGCTCACTTTTTGCACTGCCAATTGTAACTCTCAAAATACCAGTACAATGCAAGAAAAAAACAATCCCTTATTGTGCGATATCGAAACCGGTATGTGCGAAATGCCGGGGGA
>CBFGPJ010000152.1:0-7036 GCA_965650615.1 uncultured Fluviicola sp.
ATTGAACTCTATTGTTAATTTTTAGAATAGAAACAGGTTTCTTTTAAATTTATCGGAAAGGGCAACTAAAAGCTTCACGCATCGTCATTTAGAGCAACAAAAATTTTGTTTTTTAAGATAAAATTGTTGTAGATTGCGTTACCTTTTGTTACACTACTTATAATAAGTATTTATCTCTCGATAGATGAAGAAATTACTACTACAAACAATTGAAAAATGGAGCATTCGATTCGTTGCTTCGGCTTTCGTTTTTCTTTCCATAACGCAGATCAATTTATCTTTTTCTCAAATGCAGCCGAAAGCGCATCGTTTGGATGGCTTTGCAGTGCGTGAAACGAAAAATTTGCAGAGTTGGAAAAAATTCAATGATCCGAAATATTACACGCATCCTGAATTTGGAAAGCTTCCGGAAAATGCTCCCTGTGACAGTTGTGTTGAGGTTTTGGAGAAACGAAGCATTGATGAGCGCTATTTCGTGAATATCAATCGCCCAAGTGAATTTTACTCACAAAAAGCATTGGGTGATCTGCACCAGCTCATTAATGGGGAATGGGTTTCTATTGAACACGAATTACATCCCGTTTCCGGCACAAGGTATGAATCGGGTTATTTGCTGGATCAACCTGCGATCGATTTTTCTGCTGCACGAACAGAATTGAAAACAGCTCATGGTACACTCCGGTTTAACAATTGGAAATTAATCGTAATTCGCAACGGAATAGCATCCGATGAATTTGTAGCAGACTGGTCGGATTATACGGTCGGTTCTGACGGAGCATTAATCCATCATGTTTTTCCGGGGATCGATGCTGAAATGGTTGTTCAAAGAGGGGCGATTAAGACCAGCTTCATTATTAAGTCCAATGAATTCGGGACTTTCGATAAATTGCTGTTTCGTGAAACCTTGGAAGGAGATTCACCTGTTCATGCTCAATTTTTAGCTGGATCGCACGCCCACGGTGTTGGAAGTTTGAAATTACTATCCGGTTCAACCGAGTTGGCAGTAATGGACGAAGCAAAACTGTTTGCAAAGAACGGTCCTAAGAGCCTGGCGCGTTCCGGGGAATATGAAATTCATTCCAATCAGATTGACTTGATGGTTGATTACGATTGGATCAATGAAAATATCGCTTCTTACCAATTGATTGTAGATCCCCTGGTGACCGGAACAGCTACTTTGGCCCAGGCTTCGATTACAGGATCGAGATACAATGGTACGTGTAACTTTACAAATTCTTGTGACTACAACCTTACGGTTCCATGTCCTGCGGGCGCTACCATCACAGATTTAACATTCTCATTTACTTACTCAGCAAATGGAACGACTTGCTGGCTTCAGGATGGAGCTATGCGTATTGCTACAGGTGCTTGTACAAGTCCTTCCGCAGCTGGGTTTTACTGGTTTTGTAATGCAATAGGTGGCGGTACCTGTGCTGCAACCAATCAAACAGTGTATACCGATTTAGCTGCATGCATACCAGCACCTTCTGTAGCGAATTGTACTGCAGGTGGACAAAACGTAACGTTTACGCTGAAGTTTTACCGTTCCTGCTGGGGCGCGGCCGGTTGTTCAAATACATGTATCGGTGCAGCTTCACCCTGGGTGATGAATGTCATAGGCAGAACATTGGAATACACCAATCCAACAACACCGATCACGCTTTCCGGAACAACTGTTTGCCAGGGAGGATCACTTACGGCATCTACGTCTGCAATCTATGGTATCCCGGCATATAATTACAATTGGAGCTTTAGCCCGACAGGTATACCGAGTATCGGTACCGGGACAAGTGTCAGTATTGCATTTCCCACTTCCGGTTCAATAACTCTTTATTCGATTGTGACGGATCTTTGTGGCAATCAGGTTACCAGTAACAGAACAGTTACAGTAACTCCGGGAACTCCACCAACGATTACAGCAGGTGGTCCAACTACATTTTGTGCCGGTGGTTCTGTTACCCTGACGTCTTCTTCTGCAACCGGAAATACCTGGTCAACCGGTGCAACAACTCAATCCATTACGGTCTCAGCCGGAGGTTCTTATACGGTTACTGTTTTATCCGGATCATGTTCTTCCACATCTGCAGCAACTGTTGTAACTGTGACACCGCTTCCACCTGCACCGACTATTACTCCAAGCGGACCAACCTCATTTTGTACCGGTGGCTCTGTTACCTTGACTTCCTCCTCTGCAACAGGAAATGTCTGGTCAACCGGTGCAACAACCCAATCAATAACAGTAAGTACTTCAGGGACTTATACGTTAACTGTTTCAGCGAGTGGCTGTACTTCTGCACCGGCTTCAACAACTGTTACAGTCAATCCGCTTCCACCGGTGCCAACAATTACGGCTGGTGGTCCTACGACTTTCTGTGCCGGAAGTTCCGTTACCATAACATCTTCTTCTGCTACAGGAAATACGTGGTCAAACGGAGCCACCACTCAATCCATAAATGTGACTGCAAGTGGCTCTTATACCGTAACTGTTTCAAGTGGTTCTTGTTCTTCCACATCTGTTGCAACAGTTGTTACAGTGAATCCACTTCCACCTGTACCAACGATTACCGCCAGTGGCCCGACTACTTTTTGTACCGGTGGTTCCGTGACATTAACTTCATCTTCAGCAACCGGAAATATCTGGTCAACCGGAGCTACAACTCAATCCATCGGTGTAAGTACAAGTGGTTCTTATACCGTTGTTGTTTCAAACGGATCTTGTTCATCAACATCGGTGGCAACTGTTGTTACAGTGAATCCAACTCCACCGGTACCAACCATTTCGGCAAGTGGTCCGACTACTTTTTGTTCAGGAGGTTCTGTAACATTGACATCGTCTTCAGCAACCGGAAATACCTGGTCAACGGGCGCAACCACTCAATCGATAAACGTGACCGCAAGTGGTTCTTATACTGTAACTGTTTCAAATGGTTCTTGTTCTTCTACATCAGTTGCAACAGTTGTTACAGTGAATCCAACTCCACCTGTACCAACGATTACTGCCAGTGGCCCTACTACTTTTTGCACCGGTGGTTCCGTGACATTGACGTCTTCATCTGCAACCGGAAATACCTGGTCAACCGGCGCAACCACTCAATCGATAAACGTGACCGCAAGTGGTTCTTATACTGTAACTGTTTCAAATGGTTCTTGTTCATCAACATCGGTGGCAACTGTTGTTACAGTGAATCCAACTCCACCTGTACCAACGATTACTGCCAGTGGCCCAACAACATTCTGTTCAGGAGGATCAGTAACTTTGACATCTTCTTCTGTAACAGGAAATACCTGGTCGAACGGGGCAACTACCCAATCGATTACAATCACAACAAGTGGTTCCTATACAGTTACTGTTTCGAATGGATCGTGTTCTTCAACGTCAACAGCGACAGCTGTTACTGTAAACCCGCTTCCGGCAATACCAACAATAACAGCCGGAGGCCCAACTACATTTTGTTCGGGAGGTTCCGTCACTCTTACTTCCTCTTCAGCAAGTGGAAATACCTGGTCAACCGGAGCAACTACCCAATCGATTGCAGTCACAACAAGTGGATCTTATACTGTTACTGTTTCAAACGGCTCCTGTTCGTCTGTTTCAACTGCAACAACCGTGACAGTGAACCCACTTCCTGCAACTCCAACGATTCCGGCAAGTGGATCAACAACATTTTGTACAGGAGGTTCTGTCACTCTGACATCTTCTTCTGCAACAGGAAATACCTGGTCAACCGGCGCAACCACTCAATCTATTACTGTCACAACAAGTGGATCATATACTGTTACGGTCTCAAACGGTTCGTGTTCTTCCACATCTGTTGCAACTGTTGTTACAGTGAATCCACTTCCTCCGGTTCCAACGATCACAGCAAGCGGACCTACCACATTTTGTACGGGTAGCTCTGTTACTTTAACATCGTCTGCTGTTTCCGGAAATACCTGGTCGACAGGAGTGAACTCACAATCGGTTACAGTGAGTGCGAGTGGTTCTTATACCGTGACAGTTTCTTCTTCAGGTTGTTCTTCCGTATCGGCTCCAATCACGATCACTGTGAATCCGATACCAACAATTTCAGCATCAAATAATGGTCCGCTTTGTGTGAACCAACCCTTAAATTTGACCGCAACAGGTACAGCAGGAGGAAGCTATTCCTGGAGCGGTCCGAATTCATTTAATTCGACTTCCCAGAATCCGACAATTGCTTCGGTAACGGGTGCTGATTTCGGTATTTACACCGTTACAATTACGCTAAATTCCTGTAGCGCTTCTACAACGACCAACGTAACGATGAATTCGGGAACTTCGACTGCTATTTCAGCTGCCGGACCTTTCTGTGCCAATGATGGAACAGTGACAGTTTCGGCGGCTAGTCCGGGAGGAAACTGGTCCGGAACAGGAATTGTTAATACTTCAACGGGTTTGTTTGACCCGGCTGTTTCAGGTCCGGGATCATTTGTTATTACTTACGATATTCCGGGATCATGTTCCGGAGCTTCTACTACGACTATTGTGGTAAATCCAGTACCACAGACGAACTTTATAGCTGATAATTTATCAGGGTGCGCGCCTTTGACGGTCCATTTTACGAACCAAACTCCTTCAACTGTAACTGCACAATGGAACTTTGGAAATGGTCAAACATCAACCGCTTCTCTGATTGATTCGGCAACTTATACTTCTGGAGGTTGTTTCACTGTTTCCTTAACAGTTACAGATCTTAACGGATGTTCTGCAACAAATACACAAGCGAACTATATTTGTATTAACCCGGAAGCGGACGCATCTTTTACACCTTCTCCTTACGATGCAACAATTACACATCCTGAAATTCATTTTATAAATACTTCCTCAAATGCAACAGCTTATACCTGGAGTTTTGGAGATGGTGGTAATTCAGTCGATTTTTCACCAACACATGAATACGATGAAGTTGCAAGTAATTATACTGTTCAATTGGTTGCTACGAATGCATTCGGATGTTCTGATACGGCAAGAGTTGTCGTTCGTGTATTGGATGAGTTGATTTACTTTGTTCCGAATTGTTTTACACCGAACGGGGATGAGCGAAACAATACTTTCCAACCGGTCTTTACTTCCGGATTTGATCCGTATAGTTTCAGACTACTCATTTTTGACAGATGGGGAGAAACCCTGTTTGAATCCAAAAATGCAAAAGTGGGGTGGGACGGAACATACAACGGAACGTTAGTGCAGGAAGGGATTTATACCTGGACCGTGACTTTTAAAGATCCGAATACCGATAAAAAATATACGGAAAGCGGTCATGTGACACTCATAAAATAGGTTCACACTTTAACTTCGCTCGTACTCTTGAGTTTTACATTTGTATAATGATTACGACGGAAGGTGACTTCGACTACGCTCAGTCACCTTGAAATTATAATTTCCCCAGAGCGAACATCGTAGGCTGCTTACTTAAATCGTAGGCATTTTCCCGCCAATCTTTGATCGTTTTTGTTTGAATACGCTCATTAAATAAGGTCAGGTTTGAAGCCACGCAAAGTAATGTGTCATCAGCCAGCATATTTAACAGGTCTTCAAAAACATGCATGGTTCTGAAAGGAGTGTCCATAAATAATTGGGTTTCACCGCTTCGTTTCACGCGTTGTTCCAGGTCTTTCAATTTACGTATCCGCTCTTTTTGGTCTTTGGGTAAATACCCGTGAAATGAGAATTGCTGGCCATTAAAACCACTTCCGATTAAGGTCAGTAAAATGGAGCTTGGTCCGACGGTCGGGCAAACATGAATTTCGTTTTCATGGGCCAGGGCAACCAGAATAGCACCCGGATCGGCGATTCCGGCACAACCGGCTTCACTGATTATTCCGACGCTCTTTCCTGCTTTCATTGCTTTGATTAAATGATATACTTCCGTTGCAGCGGTGGCTTTATTCAGAACAAAGAATTCTGATTCATCGATAGGAAAAGTACGGTCTATTTTTCGAAGTAATCTACGGGCAGATTTAATATCCTCCACTGCGAATACCCGTAATTCAGAAGCAATCTCAGCTACTTTTTGCGGAATGATATCTTCTGTGGATTCTCCTCCAAGTGTATTTGGAATAAGGTATAATTTACCTGCGCTCATTACTTTTCGATTAATTGATTGTTCTTTAAAAATGCATTTGTTGCCTGGTCCAGTAATTCGATTACCTCCTTGAAATTTAGTTCCGTTCCATAATACGGATCCGGTACTTCCAGATCCTGGTCCGGGTATAATTCATTCAGGAAAAGTCTCACTTTTTGTTTATCCTGCTCATTTCTGGCTAAACGCAAAATGTTCTTTTCATTACTTTTATCCATGGCAAAGATAACATCATAATTATCGAAATCAGCTACGGAAAATTGACGTGCACGCAATTCATCAATGGAAACTCCGTATTCCAACGAAAGTCTTCTCATCCGGTGGTCCGGTTTTTCACCCACATGATAATTGGCTGTCCCCGCAGAATCAACTTCAATTGATAGATCATGTAATTTCACCTTATGCCTTAGCCAGCCGTCGGCCATTGGGGATCGGCAAATATTCCCCAAACAAACCATTAAAACACGCATAAATTGCTCTTATTTGGGCACAAAGTTACTTTTTTAACCTGATTATCCGAAATCTTCGTTGATTCACACATTTTGTTAGTTTAAACAAACCGTTTATTCATTTAACATTTTTTGATTCCAACGAACACAACTATGTGTATCTTATAATCGTTATATTCATGTAAATCAATAGTAAAGACCATGAGACAGTTAAAGATTGTAAAGCAAGTTACAAATCGGGAGACGGCCTCTCTCGATAAATACCTTCAGGAAATTGGTCGCGTTGAATTAATTACTGCCGACGAAGAGGTAGAATTGGCTAAGCGTATAAAAGCAGGGGACAAGAGGGCGTTGGAACGTTTAACAAAAGCTAATTTAAGATTCGTGGTATCTGTTTCAAAACAGTACCAAAATCAAGGATTATCCCTTCCTGATTTAATCAATGAAGGAAATTTAGGTTTGATCAAAGCAGCCGAACGTTTTGAT
>CBFGPJ010000153.1:0-7030 GCA_965650615.1 uncultured Fluviicola sp.
AACTGGAAGAAGTAAAGCGTTTTGGTCAATCGGTGAAATCTGATATCAAAAACTCAGTGGAATCCCTGGAGTCAAAAGTGCCGGAAATCAAAGAAATGACCGAAAAGCTGGAAAAAGAAATGTCTCTGGATGATCGCCAAAACAAAATTTCCGAAAATGCTGCTGCAAAAAAAGCAGAGGAAAAAGAAAACGAACAGAAAGAGACAGAACGCAGGGAAAGATTGAAAGAACGATTTCTATCCCAAAAAAAGGCCGAACGAAAAGAAGAAGAACGGTCAAGTAGAAAAAAAGAACGCAAAAACGAAAAATACACTTAAAATGAGTTCAACAACAACCACCAATTCACTGGCCCTGCATGAAATAGTTCTCAGCTTAGCGGACAGTTTGAATGATGCGCAGGAAACCTTGCGCAGTGTGCCTCAGTATGACGAATACGGAAGGCCAAATACATTATACCAACTTCCCTATTTGGATTTTAACCTGGAAGTGATTTCTCAATTTGAAACGACACAAACAGGCGGAAATACTGCCGGTGGAAACGCGATTCGTTTCGTACCGTTTCGAAGCACTGAAACCACAACCAAAAACCTGGGCACTATCACCAGTAACATTTCAGGGAGATTTGTCGCTGTAATGCCGAACGAAGGATTACCTCAAATTGCATTGAATGCAATTACCAAACCCAATGGAACCGACGGTGAATACACTGTTTACTCAATTGCTGTTCAGGCAATTCAACCAAACAATGAGTGGATAGTCGGACAGCGAATAGAAATCAACTTCGATGAAGCTACATCACTCAGTCTTAACGCTAACATTCCTGTTACCCCACCGATTTTTATTGGTGCAAAAGACGGTTTCACACGAGCTGACGACGGAAGTGTTTACGTCCAGGTCAAACTTAAGACCACAGATTACAACGCGGGAAGGACCTTCGTTTTTAAAGCCAATAGTGGCACACAATTTATGTCAATCGCAATTAGTAAGCCATGATAGATTTTTTATCCATTAACTTTACACTTCGGCTTCTTGGTCTTTCGACCGATGGACGAGCTGCTGAAATGCCACTTATAATTCAGTATTTTCATTTCGAACAACAGACTTGGGTCAATCTTTATGAAATAACAACGATTAAAGCAGGTATAAATTTTCGGAGAATGGCTTCGGAAGTTGATACTACCAATGAAATCGAAACGTATTTCTTTAATACGATAAGAGCCGGATATACTCCACACATGCGTATTCTTCCCGGAGCTGGGGCTATTGTGCCTGATTTGGGAAAAGACCTGGTTATTTCAAGTAATTATTCCTTTGGTTTGAATGAAGTGCTGGAAGCTTATGAGTTTAATTTCGGCAATTTATATTTAGAAACTGAAGAACGAATAACCGAAATTGCTGCGACGTTCGAGGAATTCATTCCAATGACGACATTCTTTCCCGTTGCATCCGAAAGTGTTCCCGTTCCTATCAATGAATTGTATACCAACATTGTTTCTGAAATCGTAACAGCAAGTGACGCAGGTATTGATTCTCCATACAAATTATCCAATATTTCACTAAAACTGAAAGCATTGATTCATGACGACGGCAGCGGATCATTAAGTGCTACACTATTGGATCTGGAGAATTCTGAAACTGTCAATGAAGGAGCAATCAGTGAGCTTGTTTTTGACATTACTCCTGTTGACAACCGGGAAAACACTAGCGCAGTCATGCCAAATTGTATTGGTTTGACAGAAACAGCGGTCCGAAGAATCCTGAAAAATGCAGGTTTGCGCCTGAATCCGGTTTATCAGAAAAAAGATACTGTGGTGAACGGTGATTCGTTCAAACAGTCTCCAATTCAGGGAACAGGCGTTCAGCCAAATCAATTAGTAACCGTAATTTTTAGTAAACATGAGTGATACAAATAACCCTATTCAATTATTCAGTGAATTGCTTAGCAGTCCGCTCGGACAATTGATCTCATCAGTTGGCCAGGGAGTCGGCGATGCACAAGCTGCCCTTGATCAGGGAGCACTTCAGCAAACATTAGACATCTACGATTTCAGCAAAGATGGAGAAAGAACCAATGAGGAATTAAACCTCGTAAACCTGATTCGGGAAATGGGATACCAACCTACATTTTACACCATTCCTGAAACAGAGGTGGAAGCACAGATTTCATTATCGCTGGACCTGAAAGCGGAACAAACTGCTCCTACGATCGGCTATACACTTTCCAAGTATAAAGTCAACGCAACTCCGCTAAATGCCGGGAACATGAACCGTTATGGATTACAGGCAGATGCTATGGCAAAACTGAAATTCAAAATTGTACCGGTTCCACCACCTCCTGGCAGCGAAGAACTGCGTCTTGTACCGGATTTTTATGGAAAATTCTGGAACGAGACAACGAAGGAGTTAATTGCAAATCTTGGGTTCCTTTATGAGTTACGAAATGACGTAACTAACGAAGTAATCGAAGACGAAGAAACAGTATTGAATTGCGCTATTTCGAACCAAAGTCCGGTAAAAGGGACTGTTTCCAAAGTCGGCAATGTGCTTGTTTTGCAAATCACAGTGATCTAAACTACAGGAAAAATCCGGGACAAAACACAACACTTTGTCCCGGATTTTAAATCACCAAACCAACCATTTATTCACAACCATCCAACATGCTTAATCTAAAAAACACACGCTCAATTTTCGACCAGGTCGCGGAAATAAACAGCCAAAAAGAATATTGGTATGTCAGAACCGACGGAGGAGATCATTATGCCGATTTTATTCGAAATGGATATATCGGAATCCCCTGGAATTTTATCACTGCTTCCGATATTTGTGAAGAAAACCTGGATTACCTTCGAAAATCAGTCATTTCACACAGTTACAAATACAGACACATTCCTTATAACAAATTGGGATCCGGGGAAAAATCGTCCGTTACCAAGACCATTAACAAACTATTTTCTTTTAAGAACCTGAAAAAAGGCGATGTCGTGCTGATCCCTTCAGAAGAAGCCGATCGTTTCAGTATCGGTGAAATTGCCGACGATGAAATCTATACTGCATCCGAAGGTGATTTATCCACTTGCGCTTATCTGAAAAGAAGAAAAGTAAACTGGTTGAAAACTTCGATCAGGCATCCTTATTATAATTCCCTGTTTTATTTACTGAAACACTCACACACCATTGTTTCGATAAAACAACACGCCGATTTCATTGATTCGATCATGGAAGAATTATACATCAAGGATGGAGATTGTTTTTTGTCTTTGCGGATCAACAAAGAATCTGAAATCAGTCTGAAAGACCTGAAAGATTTGTTTGACAATTACCTGGGACTCATTTCGAAAGTAAATACTGATTTCAATTTTGGAGAACAAATCGATACCACCACTGTCAAATTAAGCTTAAATTCTCCTGGATTCATCAATATCAAATTACCGGTTGGAAAGTCACTGATTGTAACCAGTTTGATCGTTTCCATGTTCCTGAACGGTTGTTCCAACGAGGAAATCAGCTTGAAAATCAATCGCGAACACATTCCCACGGAGTATATTCCATATATGGATTCCATTCAGCATATCCGGAAAAACCTGGAAGTGGAGAACGACACTATTTTTGACCGCTTAACAAGTTTTGAAAATGGAAACAGTAAGTAGTTTTTTAGCATCGGGCGATAACGTGTTCAAATTCCTGTTGACCATGTGCATCGGCACCATCCTGTTCAACATCATTTATCCGACGGATAAGATCCGGCAAATTGAAATCCGGCAAAGCGAACTGAATTACAAGCTGGACATCATGAACAATGAATCCAGAGTATTGTATGATGAGATCAAGCTGCTGAGTAACGTTAAAAAAAGACTGACCGTTTTCGGATCGGCTGATTTCCGGAAAAAATTGGAATCCTTTGACGCGAAATACGACCTGCTTGTAAGAAAAGCCTACGAAATCAAACACATGCGCAGATTGATCATTATTTCCAGAGATGAATTGGAATTTTATTCCGGTTTCCGTTTCTGGAGTTATTATCCGTCGATGGTGATTGGTTTGGTATCTTTGATTTTTTGGATTAAGTTTTATGTGAAGAGCCTGGAAAAGGATGAAGACTAAGCCTTCAGTTTCTTCACAATATTCGTCGTGCTGAATCCTTCAACAAGTTCAACCGTTTTTACTTCACCGCCATTTGCAAGCATCGTTTCTCTGCCAACAATGTATTTTTTACTGGAAGGATCCGGTTCATTCGCGTCGTAGTCAGCACCTTTCACCAACACATCAGGTTTCAGCAATTCGATCACGGAAACAGGGGTATCTTCATCAAAAAATACGACACCGTCAACAAATCCAAGGGAAGCCAAAATCAACGCACGGGAAGATTCCGGGTTAATCGGTCGCTCCTCTCCTTTTCCCTGTCTTCTGACCGAAGCATCAGTATTGATGGCGATAATCAATTTCGAACCGAAATCGGCCGCTTTTGCCAGGTATGTAACGTGTCCTTCATGCAAAATATCGAAACAACCGTTCGTAAACACCACCTTTTCACCGGATTGTTTCCAATCGCGAATGCGTTGTCCCATTTCTTCCTGCGAAGAAACTTTATGCTTGATCTGCTCGAACTTCCCCATCTTTTGAATAGTTTTTTGGTAAGAGAAAAAAGGACAACATTCCTAAAATAATAATTAGCAAAGTTTGAGAAGCCCAGATGATCATCCCCAAAGCCCGACCTATTCCTTGGGCCTCAGTTCCGTATTGATCTTTCAAATAATATTCGATCACTAATCCAACAACGATCGGAAAGATTCCGAGCCCACCATTGGTTAGTGTGATTCCTAATGAACCAGCCAGAAATGCAAGTAACATTCCTTTCGGAGGTACCCCCGAGGTTTCGTCCAGTGCAAAGAAGCAAACAGCAAAATAAACCACGTACAATCCCCAAATGAACAAGGTATGTCCAATAAACCCAAGTGGATTCCTTGTTTTGAAAATCGATAAAGCCCCATCAATCAATCCTTTCACAAATCCAATCACTTTCAAACGAATGGATTTCAGCAGTAACATCACACCAAAAGCTACCACGATCAGGCCGATTACGATCCATTTGATTAACTGGAATAACAAAGCCGATTCCGGATCGTTACCAACACCTTCGATCAACCCTTTAATCTTCCAAAAGTCTCCTGCTCCAACAATAGAAGCAAGCAATGCAACCAAAAACAGCATGATGAGGTCGAAAACGCGCTCCGCCAGGATAGTCCCGAACGATTTGGAAAAAGGAATTCCATCCGATCGATACAGCATGGCAGCTCTCGAGGCTTCTCCTGCTCTTGGAATTGTGAGATTCACAATGTAACCGATCATGATTGCGTGGTAACGATTCCAAAGTGATGTTTGGTAGCCCATTGGCTCCAACAGGTACTTCCAGCGATATGCACGTGAAAGCAACGCAAAAAAGCTTAATAATAAAGACAGGAAAATCCAGAAATAATTGGCTTCACGAAGTGCCTTATAAAAAGCAACTTCTACAGCCGGCTCCATGGATGTGAAAAAATACCAGATCAGATAAACACCTAAGGCCAGTGGAAGAACTGTTTTTAGAAGAATACCTGCTGTTTTTTTCATCAGACTATCAAATTAGTCAATTCGTTTGGAAAAACCAAGGAAGGTTTAAATGATCTTGCTTCCTCGGGAGTCATGTATCCGTAACCGATTACAATAATCATATCTCCAACAGCTACTTTTCTGGCTGCCGGTCCGTTTAAACAAATTGTTCCGCTTCCTCTGTCGCCCTTGATTACGTATGTTTCCAAACGCTCTCCGTTATTGATATTAACAACCTGAACACGTTCTCCTTCAACCAGGTTAGAGGCGTCCATCAATGCTTCATCAATGGTAATACTTCCAACGTAATTTAATTCAGCTTGAGTAACGCGTACGCGGTGAATTTTTGATTTGACTACTTGTATCAACATGTTTGTAAAAATCGAAGTGCAAAGTTAATGTAAAATTGAGAATGTAAAATGTAGAATTGAAAAGTTAATACCGCTTATTCCGAAAAATCAGCTTTTCAATTTTCACTTCTCAATTTTCAATTTAGAGTCATATTATCAATCAACCGCACCTCCCCGCAAAAACAGGCAATGCACATGGTTGCCCCCGGAACCCACTGATCTGTGAGATCTTGCAAGGTATGCGGATCAACAATTGTTAAATATTCAAGCTGGAGTGTCCCACATTCAAAAAATTCCGTTGCCCGAACAACCGTTTCGGCAGGTGAGAATTTACCGGCATCTTCCTTCGAATGAACGAGGGTTTTATAGATAATTAACGCTTCATCCTTTTGGGTTTCCGACAAACGCTTATTGCGACTGCTCATGGCAAGTCCTTTTTCTGTCCTTGAAGTTTCGCAGGGAACAATTTGAATAGGGAGATTCAATTGAGACACCATTTTCTTGATTACCGCAACCTGCTGAAAATCTTTTAATCCGAAAAATGCCTTTTGCGGTTCCACCAAATCAAATAAACGCGAAACAACTTGTACAACTCCTTTAAAATGCCCCGGACGGAACTTCCCTTCCATTACTTCATCCAACCCTTCCAAATCTACCCGGGGAGATACCAGGTTTTCAGGATAAATTTCTCTTTCTGAAGGAAAAAAAGCGACATCACATCCGAATTTTTTCAACAATTCGGAATCTGCCTCCGGAGTTCGCGGATACTTTTCAAGATCCGATGGATTATTGAACTGGGTAGGATTTACGAAAACACTTACAACAACCACGTCACATTCAGCACTGGCGCGACTTACCAAGTCCATATGCCCTTGATGTAAGGCTCCCATAGTTGGCACAAAACCAATGCTTTTACCTTCTTTACGAGCTGAATTAAGAGCTTGCTTTAGCCCTTCAATTGTGTTGATTATTTCCACATTTCTACCCTTTCGTTCAAAACAAGCAGGCAAAACTATACTAATATCTTGAAGATTCCGTGTTTTTTTCTTAATTTTGCACTTATAATATTCAAAAATTCCCCTATCGAATTCTAT
>CBFGPJ010000154.1:0-7008 GCA_965650615.1 uncultured Fluviicola sp.
GTATTTTGCTGTTTTCCGACGGATGCATTGATCAATTTGGGGAAGAAACAGGTAAAAAACTAAAAACTCCCGGATTGAAAAAGTTAGTCTTAGAGCAATACGACCCAAGTCCGCAGACCCATCTTCAGAAAATTGAACAGGGTTTATTCCGGTGGATGGGTGCTGAAGAACAGTTGGACGATATTTGTATGATGTTGATCGACCTGAATTAAAAACTTGCTTTCAAGCTCATATCCAAACTGTCAAAGCTATGAGTTAATGCACCGACAGATATAAAATCAACCCCGGTTTCTGCAAAAGAACGGATCGTTTGTTTTGTAATTCCTCCGGAAGCTTCGGTTTCATATCGTCCCGCAATGATTCCTATTGCCTCTTTTAACAGATCAGGAGTGAAATTATCCAGCATAATCCGGTCTACCATCCCTATTTCAAGCACCTCACGTAATTCCGCAATATTCCGTACTTCTATTTCGACTTTCAATTGTCTTCCGGTTGATTTCAGGTAATCATGCGTTCGTAATATTGCGTCTTTGATCCCGCCTGCGAAGTCCACATGATTGTCTTTGAGCATAATCATATCATAGAGTGCAAAACGATGGTTCATTCCTCCTCCTATACGCACTGCCCATTTTTCCATGTAGCGAACTCCGGGAGTGGTTTTTCGCGTATCCAATAACTTAGTTTGTGTCCCTTCCAAAAGATCAACGTAACTTTTTGTTTGGGTCGCAATCCCGGACATACGCTGCATAAAATTCAACAAAGTGCGTTCTGCTGCCAATATAGACCGCGCACTTCCTTTCAAATAAAAAGCAACGTCACCAGGTTTTACAGAGGTCCCGTCAGCCAGCAACTCTTCAAAAACCAGGTTTGAATCCACTAATTCACACACTTTTTTGGCTACTTCTACTCCGGCAAGAATTCCGGTATCTTTTACCAATAATTTTGCGATTCCGGTAGCAGTTTCAGGAATACAGGCTAAAGAAGAATGATCACCGTCCCCTAAATCTTCCTGAAGGGCATTTTTTATAATCTCGTCAAACATGGAGCAAAGTTAATTCAAAATGCAGAATTATGAATTCAAAAAAGTCCGTCGGTTCAACTACTCTTTTGAATTCTGCATTTTTATTCCCGATAACCGTCGGGATTGAATTACTCGATAGCGAGGGATTCGATTTTCAGCTCAGAGCTGATATGTTTCCACTTAATCGTCACCCGAAAGGATTCACTTTTGGAAACATAGACACCGGTAGTAAGCGGTGAATCATCACTTTCTTTTCCTTTGAATGTAAAGCGAAAACTTGAAACCGGTTTTCGGTTAAAGAAATCTTTCAACAATTGAGTAGCCTGGGATTGAGCGTAAACTCCTTCTTTTCCCTGGATCTGAAGCAAGATCTTGTCTTTTCCATAGGAAACGATCTTAGCAGCATCTTCCCTTCCAAATGCCTGTTCCACAGCGGTGAAATTTGCATCCGACATGGATTGAAGTGATAAAATAAAAGAAGCTACCAATGATAAAATAAAGCCCATATTTCAATTGTTATTTTGAACCTTCATCAACAAATATAATGCCTAAAATGAAAATCCGCTAATTATCTACTGTTTTTATAGATTATCCTGCTTTTTGTAACCGAAATAAGCAAAAAAAAGGTTATCAATTACACTCTTTCAAAGCACTAACTACAATTTTCGTATATTCGTTGCATGCAGGTAACGTTACTTTGTATTGGTAAAACCGGGAAAAAGTTTCTCGAAGAAGGAGAACAGGAATATTTGAAACGACTTCGTCATTATATTTCTTTTCAGCTACAGATTATACCGGATATCAAACAAGCTAAAAGCCTGTCCCAAAGTCAGATCAAACAGCGGGAAGGGGAATTAATCCTTGAAAAAATAAACCCTGCGGACACCCTTATCCTATTGGATGAGAAAGGGAAAGAATACACCTCACTTGATTTCTCCAATTACATCCAGGACCAATTTAACCGTGGAGGTAAACACATTTATTTTGTCGTTGGAGGACCCTATGGTTTCAGCGATGAAGTTTACGAACGATCAAATGGAAAGATTTCATTATCCCGAATGACCTTTTCCCATCAGATGATCCGTTTGTTCTTCATTGAGCAGGTATACCGGGCGATGACTATTTTGAAAAACGAACCTTATCATCATCAGTAGGTATGTTTGAGTTCTTTGATACCATTGATATCATTTCATTCATCGGGTGGTTGATGATTTTCATAATTATTGCCCATTTGGTACACGCCAACAACAAAGAAAACCCGGAATTCCGCTTTTTTTTAACTCATTTTTATTGGAAGATCCTGATGGGCCTGGCATTTGGCCTTGTCTATATTCTCTATTATGAGAGACACGGAGACACTGTTTTTTATTGGCAGGGAGCAAAAAAATTAAACCTGTTATTACTCGAAAATCCGAGGGCTTACTGGCATGAAATTTTCTCCACTCCACCAAGGGATTATATCCCCGGTTACTTTTCAAAAGTAGGAAATCCACCAAGCTGGATCTACTCGGAGCCTAATTCCTGGTTTGTCTGCAAACTGGCCAATTTCCTTTCTTTCCTCTCTTTTGGAAGTTACCTGACATTAAACTTGTTCTTCTCTGTCATATCAACCTGTATTTCATGGCGTTTCTTCCGGTATATGAACAAGGTCCTGCTTACCAAAACCAGCTATATTGCCCTGGCCTGTTTATTCATTCCTTCGGTTGCATTCTGGTGTACAGGATTGATCAAGGACACCATAGCAATTTGTGCCATTTTTGTCGTCACCATCTCCATTCTTAAACTTATCCGCAAAGATTACAACTCCTTAACGGGAGTGCTTTTCAATCTCCTTTTATCGTATTATCTGCTTTATTCGATCCGACCTTTTTTGGTTATCTGTACAGCTATCCCCTTACTCATGATCCTGATTTTCAAAGTAAACCGGGATAAATCATTTGTTATCAAGTTTTTAACACGGCTATTGGGTATTTCCCTTGCGATCGGGAGTTTGATGTACTATTTCAGCAACACAAGTTCCTTTGGAGAGTTCTCTGCCGAATCTGTTTTTCAGACTGCAGAGGTAATTCAAAAAGACATGCTCAACAATACAGGTTATACCGGAAAACGATACCACCTAAGCATCGAAGAGTTTTCAGGAATCAATTTATTATTCGTGGCTCCTGAGGCAATCGCAACGGCCCTGTTTCGACCATTCATCTGGGAAGCAGATGGAATATTTATGCTGCTGAATGGATTTGAAAACCTGATTATTCTCTATTTGTGCATCCGTTTCTTTGTTTCAAGAAAACAAAACCCGGTCAGGAACGAATTACGGGATAACTCATTCTATTTATATGCTTTATTTTCAGTTTTAATATTAGGTTATTTTGTAGGATTAACCTCCGGGCTTTTCGGAACACTTGTTCGTTTGAAAACTCCCATTATGCCTTTTTTCCTATTAATCATATTATACAAATGGGCCGATCCTAACAAAATATTAAATCAAATAAAAAGTCGTGAGTCTGAAAAAACTTCTAACCAATAGCGTTGCGGAGAAACTCTTAATCGGACTGATCCGCTTATTCCATTCAGCGAATTGGGTCTATAAATTTGTTCCTTCAAATACAGATTACAATATCGGCAGTATGCGAACAGTTAAACGTAGAGGATTCACTTATGAACTGGAATTGAGTGATTACCAGGAATGGCTTGTATACTTCTATTGCAAATCAGATTCAAGTGATTATCTCCTGGATTACCTGGAAAATTCCGAGATTATTCTTGATATTGGGGCCAATATCGGTCAAACTTCGTTCAATGTTATCGGTACTCAGCAAAAAAAGGGATTAAATCCGGTCGTTTATGCATTTGAGCCCTATCCCCGAACATTCAAAAAATTGGAAACCAATAAGGCACTGAATCCGGCTATCTCCGTAAAAACCTATAATCTCGGATTAGGCAGGGAAAAAGGAATGTTACACATGACTCAACATAGTCCTTTAAACAGCGGAGGATTCCGTATGACCAATGAATCGGACAACAGTATTTCCGTACCCGTAGTTTCCCTGGACGAATTTGTTACCGAAAATCAACTGATTAGAATTGATTTTATCAAAATCGACGTAGAAGGATTTGAAGTACAGGTACTTGAAGGGGCTTGGGAAACACTAAAAACTTTCAGGCCCATTCTCGTCTTTGAATACAGTCTTGAAAACATCAGTGCCCAGAAAGGCAATATTGAAAACGTATTGCAGCAACTTTCAGCAATGGACTATGACATCAAAACCAAAGAAGGTATTTCGGATCAGGAAGCAATTCTAAAACTGGATTATCAAACGGACCTGATTTGCTCTCCCCGATTGATCATTTAGGTAAAACATCCACATAATTTTCCTTACTTTTGGAAACAATTCGACTACTTTTAACTTGTGCTAATTGGCAAATGAATGTTTAAAAACACTATACTTTTTAAAACACGGAGTCATTTTAAACATGATTTACCAGCGGAAGTTTCCCGTAACCTCAAAAAATTAATTCCGATCCTGCTGTTTGCCGGAATCCTGGAACTCATTGGTTTGTTCATTTTATTTCCGGTTATTTCCATCCTGTTGAATCCTGAGAAAATTGAAAGCAATTCACTGGTAATGAACTTGTATAAATTCACCGGGCTGGGATCTTTACAGCAGTTCATCCTGTTTTCATTTGCAGTGCTTTTGTTATTTTTCGTCTTGAAGAACCTTGTATTGTACTTAGTTTATAAAAAACAAACGAATGTACAGTTCCAACTGGCTACCCAAATCGTTAATGAGCGGTTCGAATCTTATCTTCTAAACGAGCAGGGAATCCTGAACGAAAAAAATATAGCAGTTCTATTGCGGAATGTTACACAAATTCCCTATGAATTTGTCTCTTTCATCTTCATTCCTTATCTCAACCTCATCAGCGAAATCCTATTCCTGATCCTGATCGGATGCACCATTTTTATCTATAATCCGCTATTAGTCGGTGCGATCCTGATTTTTGCTTTTCCTTTTTTGATCTTTTACAACCGGTATTACAAACATCGATTGAACAATATCAGCAAGATCCGCGATGAAAAAGGAGCCGAACAATATAAGATCGCATTCCAAAGTATGGAATCCTCACTGGAGATCCGGATTTTTCAAAAAGAAGATTTTTTTGTGCCGCAATTCCGTCAAGTCACCAAGGAATTCGAAAAAAGCATGGTTGATAGCAATGTCCTGAACTTATTCAGTCCGAAATTGATTGAAACCGTAGCGGTCGGAACCATCTTCGTACTCATTTTAACGGGTGTCCTGCTTGGAAAAAACATAGGTGAACTGGGTGATTTTTTGATTGTCTTTTCGATCAGCGCTATCCGCATCATCCCTTCATTAAACAAAATTACCCTGTCCATGAATTACATGAAAGGAAGCTTTCATGTGTTCGATCATTTAAAGAACCTTCATCTTTCAAAAAGTAAATTCGAACGGGAAAATAAATCAACCGAAGCAGTTGCATTCAATGAATCTATCGAACTCAACGGTATCACCTACCACTACGGTCAAAATAGTATTTTGAACCAACTGGACTTCCGCATTAATAAAAATGAAAAGATCGGGATTGTAGGGGAATCGGGAGCAGGTAAATCAACTTTCCTGTCTTTATTGTTAATGCTGCTTAAACCAGAAAAAGGACAATACCTGATTGATGGAGAAGAAATCCAAAAGGAAGATCGTGCACGCGTCTACCCTTTAATCAGTTATGTTCCCCAAACCACCAAATTAATATACGGAACCATTGCTGAAAACATTGCTTTTGGTATTCCGGCTGACCAGATTGATCATGAAAAAGTAAACCGCTTGATTAAACTGATTAAACTGGAGTCATTTGTCAATAATCTTCCCGAAGGTGTAAACAATCTACTTGGTGAGAACAATCAATCTATTTCAGGCGGACAAAAACAACGTATCGGAATTGCACGGGCACTGTATTTTGAGCGGCCCATCTTGATTCTCGACGAATCAACCAGCGCCCTGGATTATCAAACAGAAAATGAGATTATCGATTACCTGACCTCAGAACAAAACCTGACAATCCTGTTTGTTACACATCGTTTAAAGACTCTGTCTAAATTCGATAAAACATATGAATTGAATCAGGGAAAGTTAGCATTAAAATCATGAAGGTCGGAATTATAAGTTTGCGGAACATGAACAGTGCTCCCAGGATCATCCGGGAAATAAACGCTCTGGAAAACCATGTTGAACTGGTCCTTATAGGAAATCCCGGGAATTCAGGCTCACACCCGATCCATTCCATTTATTCGTTTCGGACAATTCGCGACAAATTGATGAGCCGTGTTGACAAGCTGCGAAAGGAAAAAAAATTGCGTTACGGGAAACTCTCTAAATTCATTCTTCAGCAAGATATCCGTATACTCATCTTTCACGAACCGGAATTCTTTCCGTTGGCGGTTTGGCTGAAAAAAAAGCATGGAATAAAGATTGTATTCAACGCACATGAATATCACCCACTGGAATTCGAAGATATTCCGGGATGGTCCGAAACCAAAGGGAAATACTTTACCAATTTGTACCGGAACCACCTGCACCGCTTTGATCTCTTCATCAATGTATGTGAATCAATCCGTTTAAAATGCCTCGAAGAATTCAAAACGGATTCCATTGTCATCCCGAATGCAGCTTTTGAGTCAAAAATACAGCCTTCAAATACAGAACAATTTCCCATTCGCTTGATTCATCATGGTGCATTACTGCCCGGACGGAAAATTGAAAAAATGATTACCATTGTCCAGGAGGCCGGTGAACAATTTACCCTGGATATCATGATCGTTCCCTCACAGGGAACAATGGATTATTATCAGCTTTTGAGCGATTTATGTTCGAAAACAACAAACGTACGATTGATTGAACCCGTTAAATTTGATGAGATCGTTCCTTTTATCAATCAATACGATGCCGGAATTTATCTGCTGGAACCTT
>CBFGPJ010000155.1:0-6994 GCA_965650615.1 uncultured Fluviicola sp.
TACAAAATGGGATTAAAGAAGCTTACTTTTCGGTTAAAATCAGCCTTTTGTATTGTAGTTTTGGTTGTTTAAAATTAACTACCAATCCAACTTCCATACCTGAAACAACTAGATAATTGAGTGTTTGGTCATAGTGAATATTGTTTATCTCAGACACCGCTTTTGCTTCAAGAATAATGGAATCAAACACTACAAAATCTGCAAAGAACTGATGTGGTAAAACAATATCTTTATATTTGACTTGATATCTCACTTCTCTTGCAAACGGAATATGATTTTGTTTTAATTCATATTCTAAAGCATCTTTGTAAACAATTTCCGAAAAACCCGAACCCAAATGATTGTGAACTTCCATGCAACAGCCAATTATTTGGTAGCACTCATCTTTTAATAAATAATCTTCCATTTACCTTAATATAAGGAAAAAGATCATTTGTTTTCAATCGATTATGCGTTTCTTTTAACGAAAAACTAAAGAAGCGACCGGTAGGCGCTTCAAATTATTTGCGCATTTGTGGTAAAAACTTTACAAAATCACTTTTTGCTTGTACACTTTTCCTGCCTTTGTTTCCAGAATCACATAGTAGATCCCTTTTTGAACTTCAGGAATGGTAACAGCAGAGACTCCTTTTGTGATTTGCTGCTTAGTAATTGATACCTGTTGTCCTGAAGAATTGATCAATTGAATGCTTGCTTCCGTTTCCAATTCCGAACGAACCCGGATCGATGTTTTTCCATCAGCCTGTGAAGTAAACAGTTCGATTTCAGAATGAGCGTTTACTTCATTTACTGCGAGTGTTGCGGGATCAATTGTTCCTTGCAGGTACTTCACGTTACTCCCCACATTATCACTGTAAACAATGTGGAATTTACCATTTGAGAATTGAATATCCGGACGCGTTTGTGATCCGGTTGTTCCTGCTGTCAGGGTATCAATATTTACACCCAATCCTGCCGTTCCGGTAACGGAGTACGTAAAGAAAATGTCTGTTGCTCCCCCATTCGATCCTTGCCAAACAACTGCCAGGGTATCTCCTTTTCCTGCAATAACCGGAAAATTGTGAACCCCCAAACCTATCGGGAATAATTGACGGTGAACACCAATTTGCTGGTTTGTCAGATTCGTTGAACTGATAAATACATCTCCGGCACTCATCCAGGTCGTTACCAATGAATCCCCCATAATAACTCCCGAAGGACCGCTTGAAGGACAGGAACTCACGCTCCAGTTTGTTTGATCTACTTCGGCCGTTGCAGTAAAACTGGCACTTCCATCGGTGGAATAACATCCCCACATTTCACGGATGTTATTATCGTCGTTGCGGAAGAGCAATACCTGGCGATCCCCGGAAGCTGCAATCGATGCCGGGCAACAATCACACACAAAGCCCGGAGCCGCAGTGGTTGGATTTAACGGGGTCAAATAACTCGTTCCACCGTTTACAGAACGTGAAATCGAGTACTCCGGATCTTCTAAAGCAGCATTGAAACGCATAAAATTCACCACCGGATTTCCATTTAGACCAACAGCAATTGAAGGAAAACGCGGAACATCCGTGCCGATCTGGTCTACGCGCACCGTATCCTGGAATGTCACTCCGCCATCCAGAGAGCGAACGGTATAAACATGAGGATCCATTGCCGCATTCGGATCTGTACTGAATACTACAAAAACCGTGTCTCCTGATGAAGTAATTTCAGCTCCTGTCCAGGTTGCAAGATACGGAACAGTCCCTATTGGATTAATAGTCAATGGAGCCGTAAATCCTACCCCGTCCCAATGTGAAGCGTAGATTTTATCCGGTCCACCATTTCCCCAAATTACGAGTGGGTTATCTCCGGAAGTCAATGTAATTCGTGGATAAACGTTGCTGTAAGTTGTTCCCAAAGCAACAGTAACGGGAGCATCCCAATTAGCACTTTGTGCTGATGAAATGATGGTAAAACTGCAGATTGTAATGATTCCAAGTACTAATTTCTTCATAGTCTTCATTTTGAATAATGATTAAACCGCCTGAACTTTCCGGTTTGTTTCTCAAACTTACAAAAATTCGGCTGGTTTTATTCCTAACGATGAAATCAGTAAATAGGTTGGCTAGTCCGTTTGCAGCTTTGCCTTCTGTTTACAAGATCAATTCAGCATCAATTCGAGCTGAGAGATCATTTCTTCCAGGCCACTATCATCCAGCCCATCAGCATGGTCTTCCAATTCATCGATCTTAACACCAAAATGTTCCTGGGATTCTGTATCCGTGAGTGTATCTTCAAACAGATCTATCAAATCTGAAGCATATTCTCTCCTGTCAATTTTACCATCAAAAAAAGAGAAGCCATTTGTGAATCCTGAAGATTTATTCAGGTCTACTTCTTGTTTACTTCCATTATAGCTGACTGAAGAAATACGACTTATACTCGTTGAATTATTAGGACCTTTACCTTGTTCTCCCCATCCTGACTTTACCTTACTATTGGGAAAAGACAAACTGGGAGTCTTATTTGCTATCCCCCCTTCCGGAAAAAACTTGGAGCTTTTTGCAGTCTTCTTCGGGTCGGAAGCAACCTGTTCATCGAGTAAAACTTTACCGGTTGTCGGATGAGTTGCAGTACATTTAAATGTCGCACCCGGTGCAGAAATTTTGTGTTGTGCATTCACTACTTCTACGGTATAATTCACATCATTCCCTTTTTTGATGTAATCCTTAATGTGGTTTTCCACGTGATTTTTATGCAGGGAATTCGCCTTTGCAGTAATCGGATATAAATTCGTTGCAATTCCTAATCCGCCGCACTGTCCGTTCAGTAAATGTCCCCGGATCATCCGTTTAAATCCTGTTTGTTTCAATTTCCCCATTAATCCGCTTTGAACACCATCTCCCGGTCCGGAACCTTTCAATGCATCGGCACTTTCCAGGCTTGCTTCCATCTTTTGTCCGACGAGTTCACTCGAGCCATCTTCCAAATCAAATGCAGTTGTATTATATTTAATTTCAGATTGCAATTGCGTGACCTGGTTTGAAGTCGGGTTATTCGGAGTCAACTCCTGGAACCTCCGTAATTGAACTGCCTCAGAACGGTTGTCCGTAAACTGGTTATCTTGTACTTTCTTCCTTAAAACACCAGTTTTGTCTGATGTATTTTTATTTCTGACCCGGGGATGATTTGAAGCAAACATGTTTTAGAAATTTGTGAATAGTATTGTCTAAAATAAACATTCACATTCAAAAAACAATCCATGAGCAAAATATGCTGCAGGAATTTTCCATATGCCAATATTTGTAAAATGTGATGATTATGTAACTTCTTTCGGATTTTTTATAACAAAACTGCTGCCCTGACCATTGATCTTTACAATCCCCCGGGCGATTTAGCGCCTTGGGAATCACAGCTATGATTCAGGTCACAAAAGAAGGTATACTATTGGAGCGTACTGCGCTTGACTTTGAAAGTCATGGTGTGCTCAATCCCGGTGCTATCCGTGAAGGAAACACCGTACACCTTTTTTACCGTGCTGTAAAGATCGGGAACCATTCTACGATCGGTTATTGCAAAATGGATGGTCCGCACCAGGTTATCCAAAGAAATACGGAACCGCTTATTTGGCCTGAATTTGATTACGAATCGCTGGGAGTAGAAGATCCACGCATTTGTCGCATCGGTGAACTCTATTATTTGACCTACACTGCTTACGACGGAGTGAATGCATTGGGAGCCCTGGCAACTTCCCGTGATCTGAAAACATTTGAAAAGCAGGGATTGATCGTACCAAGGTTCTCTTATACCGAATTTGAAACATTGACCAAAGGTGGCTGGGACATGGAAGACCGCTACCTCGGTTATTGCAACTCAGTTCCTTTTATACCTGAAATGAACCGGAATAACCTGGTTTGGGATAAGGATGTGCTTTTCTTCCCGGAACGGATTAACGGGAAATTACACTTTCTTCACCGGATAAAACCGGACATTCAGTTAGTCGCGATTGATGAACTGAGTGATCTCACTCCTGCATTTTGGGAGGATTATGTTTCACGGCTGAAAGAACATACAATCCTGTTTCCACGGTATGAGCACGAAATCAGTTACATCGGTTCGGGAGCTCCTCCTATTGAAACAGAATCCGGCTGGCTCCTGATTTATCACGGAGTGAAGTGCACAGCGGAAGGAAATATTTATTCTGCCTGTGCTTCCTTACTGGATTTTCACAATCCGGCAAAAGAAATTGCACGTTTACCATACCCCTTGTTCGAACCCGAAACCGATTGGGAATTACATGGGGAAGTCGATAATGTATGTTTCCCCTGCGGAACAGCTTTATTCGGCGATATACTATACATCTATTACGGCGCATCTGACAGACAGATCGCTTATGCATCCCTGAGTTTAACAGAACTCATTTCAGAACTCAAACTTAATACGATTAAAGATGAAGCATCCAATTAACACCAATCGATTTGCTCAACCCCTGTTCCTGAATCATTTTCCCGAAACTGATTTCAAGCTTTCAAAACTGGAAGTTCCGGTTGTTCTGCTAATCTCTTCATATCCGCCCAGAGAATGTGGAATTGCAACCTATTCCCAGGATTTACTGAGTGCTTTGAACCACCAGTTCGATCATTCATTTGAACTGCAGGTCTGTGCACTTGAAACCGGGTTTGTTGATCATCAATACCCGAAAGAAGTTGCTTATACCCTTCAAACGGATATACCGGTCGAATATGCAGCACTTGCCAATAAGATCAACAATAATCACCGCATCAGTTTAATACTTATTCAACATGAGTTCGGGCTTTTCCGAATCGATGAAGAGAATACCTTTCTGAAATTCATCCAGGCACTTGACAAGCCGGTTGTTACCGTATTTCATACCGTGCTTCCAAATCCGAGCGGGAAACGAAAAGCACATGTACGGAACATCGGTTTATTCTCGGATTCAATTATTGTTATGACCAACCATGCTGCGGATATTTTAAAACACACTTACGCAATCCCGCCAAAGAAAATCGAGGTCATTCCACACGGAACTCATCTCGTTCCTCATCTGGACAAGGAGCAGCTAAAGCAAAAATTCGGTTTGAAACGAAAAAAGGTACTTTCCACTTTCGGTTTATTGGGTCCGGGGAAAGGAATTGAAACAACTTTGGACGCACTTCCTCAAATTGTCAGCCAGGATCCGGGAATTATCTTCCTGATTATTGGAAAAACACATCCTGGTGTTATTGACACCGAAGGAGAAGCTTATCGTGATTTATTGAAGGCGAAAGTCAAAAATTTAAAACTTGAAAATCACGTGCTTTTTGTAAACAAGTACCTGTCCCTGAAAGAATTGTTGGAATACTTACAGTTGACAGATATTTACCTTTTCACATCCAAAGACCCGAACCAAAGTGTAAGCGGGACATTCTCTTATGCAATGAGTTGCGGATGCCCGATTATCTCTACTCCTATCCCACATGCAAAAGAATTCCTGGATAATGAGACCGGGATCATCGTTGATTTCAGTAATCCTGAACAACTGGCACAGGCAATTGAACGGGTGCTGGAAGATGAAACATTACAAGAACGGTTTACTTCCAACGGATTAGAGCGCATTGCTCCGACAGCCTGGGAAAACTCTTCAATTGCACATGCAAGGCTGTTCCAAAAACTGACCTCCGGAAAAATAGAACTGCAATATGCGTTACCGGAGATCAACCTCGCGCATTTCAGCAAATTAACCGATCGTTTCGGAATGATCCAGTTTTCGAAGATCAATCAACCCGATCTGGATTCGGGATATACACTGGATGATAATGCCCGGGCTATGATCGCCCGCTGCATGTATTACGAAGCGACTCTTGACGGGGCCAGTCTGGTTGCCATTCAAACGTACTTGAAATTCATTGCTTTTTGCCAGCAGCCCGCTGGTCATTTTCTCAATTATGTAGACCAGGACCAATTGTTCTCCAATCAAAATTTTGAAGCCAATCTTTCGGACTCAAACGGACGTGCCATTTGGGCCCTGGGTTATTTAATTTCGAAGGAACACATCTTCCCGGAGACATTTGGAATGCAAGCCAAGTCTATGCTCCGGAAAGCTTTAAGTACGATAGAAGAAATGCACTCTCCCCGTTCCATCGCTTTTACCATTAAAGGATTGTATTTCAGCAACCTGAAAGATGGAGATCCGATCATTACTTCATATATTAAATTATTGGCGGACCGGTTGATAGAGATCTATCGCCACGAATCGGAGGAGAATTGGCCGTGGTTTGAGAGCTATCTGACTTATGCAAACAGCGTTTTGCCGGAAGCTTTATTGTGCGCCTGGAAAGAAACAGGAGACAAGTTTTACAAAGTTGTGGCCCGGAAATCTTTTGACTTTCTCCTGTCCATTACATTCAGCAAAACAGGAATTAAATTGATCTCCAATAAAAGCTGGCTGCATAAAGGGCATAAACCGGACGAGTTTGGAGAACAGCCAATCGACGTTGCATATACAATCCTGGCTCTTGATCATTTTTATGAGGTATTTGGTCTTGACACCTACCTTCAAAAATCAGAGCTGGCATTCAGCTGGTTCCTAGGAAACAATCACCTGTCACGGATTATTTACAATCCCGGAACAGGCGGATGTTACGACGGACTCGAACGAAATCATATCAATTTAAACCAGGGAGCGGAATCAACGATCAGTTACCTCATTGCCAGAATGACCATTGGAAAACAACGCAAGGCCAAAAATGCCCGGCCAAAGAAATTGCATATTGTATCAACTGAAAACGTTTGAATGAATGATACAGAAGAAGGCAAATGCGCTTGTTCAACGAATGCAGACTGACGGCCTGACACTTGTTTTGGCCGAAAGCATGACCTGTGGATTGGCTGCAATGAAACTTTCTTCCTGTATTGGTGTTTCGGATGTGTTGCTTGCTTCGCTTGTATGTTATACACCTAAGGCTAAGATACAGCTTTTACAAGTGAAGCAGGCAACCATTCAACGCCATACCTGCGAATCACA
>CBFGPJ010000156.1:0-6951 GCA_965650615.1 uncultured Fluviicola sp.
TTTTTAAGGTCATTATTTAAAAAATTAATTTATCTGAAAAACAAGAATCATTTCAATCGAAGCCAGATTCGCTTCCCCCTTTGGAGGGGGAATGAGGGGGAGGAAAAACGAATTTCAAAACGCATGCTCATCACTTACCCGGTCGTAACATGCTGCCGGGTTGATAAATATCCACAAACAACTCACCCCTCCTGTCAATACTTGCCCGGTGCATCCGGTCGCAGTTAAAAGAAAAAACCACTTCTCCCTGTTTATTCACACTGATCATTCCAACATCTCCGGCAATGGGATTATCGGTATTATTAATTACAAAATCACATGCTTCCTGCAAAGACATTCCTTTTAGTTCCATCAGCATGGCTGCTTTGTGTGCAACGACATTGGTGATTATCACTTCGCCGTCACCGGTACAAGACATAGCACAATGGGAATTGGCATAACAACCGGCCCCGATCATACAACTGTCACCGACACGCCCCGGAAGGCTATTGGATATTCCTCCGGTTGACGTTGCAGCTGCCATGCGACCCATCGAATCCAAAGCAACACACCCCACTGTTCCATGTCCGGAACTTTTCTCTTCTTTCAGGTCATTCAATTGCCTTTCCACGATGAAATAGTTATCCGGCATAAGCTCCAGCGAATGAAGTTCTGCCAGTTTCAAGGCGCCATACCCTGCCAGGTGTACGTGTTGGGTATTGCTCATCACTTTTCTTGCCAGGGAAATGGGATTCTTCACTTTCGTTACCATGGAGATCGCACCTGCTGCAAGTAAGTTCCCATCCATGATCGCTGCATCCATCTCCACCATTCCGTCTGCATTCAGTGCTGCACCTCTTCCGGCGTTAAAGAGCGGATTATCTTCCAGTACACGAACAGTCGCTTCAACGACGTCAACAGCCGACGCGCCGTTTACCAATAACTCGTATCCATGTTCTATTGCGATTTTCAAGCCTTCCATGTAACTGTCATAATTGGCTTCAATAAACTCGCTGTTCTGTCCGGCTCCGCCATGGATAGCAATTGCAACTCTATTCATCTTCTGTCGGTTTTATATGTGAATAACTCAATTTACAGGTATGGATATTGAACTCGCAATTTCGAACCAACAGATGCACCCGCAGGTTATCTACGTAGATCGGATCGCCTTTATCCACATCACTGACGTTTGTTTGTTCAATCTGTCGTGCATCAATAATAACAACCATTCCTGATCCCAAACATTGCGCTTTACGACCTTTTCGGATCAATAACGCAGTATCTTCTCCCAGCCCGATTCCCAGTTGATTGGAATTCGAAATAACGGCATGTGCCAATCTTCCGAATCGTCCCCTGCGGATAAAATGCGTATCAATAATACAATCTTCGATCAGCCCCAAACCGGAACTGATCCTCAAATCGTAATCAATCAACGCTTCATTCGTACCACCGCTCTGGATCATGAGTTTCGACATCACCATTGCCCCGGCGCTTGTCCCCGCAACGGTAAAATTCGAATCGGTCTTATATCGTTTATGAATCGCATCAGATATCGGGGAACCGCCGATAATGGTTGCGATCTTGAACTGGTCTCCTCCCGAAAACATAATCGTATCGGCTTTATTCACCCGTTCCAGGTATTCGTTATTCTTGGTATCAGCAATACTCTGGATGTCCAAAAAACCAACGTTGGTATATCCAACCTTACTAAAAGCTTTCTCATAACTGGCGCGAATTTCCAACGGAAAACCGGTCGCGGTTGTGATTACTTCAATCCGGTCATCCAGTGATTTTTCAGAAACCAATTCTTTTAATATTTCAAGGTGCACAAATTGTTTGTTATGTGCAGCTATCGGAACCTGATTTTCACCTTTATCTTCGGCCCCGCCGATAAGTAAAAGTCTGCCTTTGGGTACCATGTGGAGTGTTTTTTAATTAAGAAACTTTAGACATTGAGTAAAGCAGTTTCTCCTGGAGTCTTCGCACCAATTCTATGGAGTGCTTTACATGGTCCGCACACACGAAAATGAAGGCTTCCTGCGGTGCATTCGTTACTGCAAACTCGATTGCTGCGGCTTCATCGGAAATCACTTCGACCTTGGGATTCACATTCACCGAATGGATTCCTTCCATGATCAGAGCGGTGAGTTCTTCGTTTGTTCGCCCCCGCCCATCTTTGTCATGACGAATAATGATCTCATCAAAAATGGATGCCGCATATTTTCCTAAATTGCGAATATCTTGCTCCCGCCGATCGCCTGTTGCCCCGATAATACAAATCTTGGAAGATGCTTCCACTTTTGCCATGTATTTCCAAATACTCTCAAACCCGGAAGCATTGTGCGCATAATCAAGCATCAACTGGCAATGAGCAAATTCGAACAGGTTCATTCTTCCCGGTGTCAATTCAGGTGAAGGAATAAACGAAGTAAGTGCCAGGCGGAGATCTTCTATCGTGAATCCTGAAACAATCCCGGCTGCAATGGAAGGTAATACATTCGCTACCATAAATTCTGCTTTTCCGCCTAAAGTGATGGGAGTGCGATTAACAGCCAGGATCCGGATAACTGTTTCTCCCGTCTGAACAACAAAATAGCCGTCCTGTACGAAAACAGCCATTCCTCCCTTCATGCAATGTTTTATTATCCGCTCATTGCTTTGTTCCATGCTGAAAAGGATGACTTTTGAAGACACTGCATCACGCATGTTGTAAACCAGGTCATCGTCGGCATTCAAGATCGCGTAACCATCATCGGAAGTACTTCTCGCAACCACTTCCTTCACCTGTGCATAATCTTCCAGGGTGTGAATGTCGTCGATTCCCAAATGGTCTTCCGTTACATTGGTGATAATGCTGATATCGCATTCGTCGAAAGCCAATCCGGAGCGAAGGATTCCACCACGTGCGCATTCCAGTACCGCAAAATCAACCGTCGGATCAGTCAGGATTGTTTGTGCGCTCTGCGGCCCGCTGCAATCTCCTTCCCGGATCGTATGTCCGTTGATATACACTCCTTCTGTTGTCGTATATCCCACGCTTTTACCTGCTTTCTGTGCCATGTGTGCTACCAACCTGGTTGTTGTCGTTTTCCCATTTGTTCCAGTAATTGCAACGATCGGAATTCTTCCGTTTGAACCATCCGGGAAAAGCATATCGATAACCGGTTTTGCTATATTACGCGCAGTTCCGTTTGAAGGATGCGTATGCATTCGGAAACCCGGACCCGCATTTACTTCGATCACCGCCCCATTTCCTTTTTGGATTGGCTGTGTAACATCTTTTGCCATAATGTCGATCCCGCAGACATCCAGGTGGAACAAACGCGCAATTCGTTCAGCAAGGAATACATTGAAGGGATGCACACTGTCTGTTACGTCAGTGGAGGTTCCTCCGGTTGAAAGATTAGCCGTTTTCTTAAGCATAATCTCTTTTCCGAGAGGCAAAACATCGTTCAGGCTCAAGCCTGCTTCTTTCAAAAGTGCTTTGGTATGGTAATCAATCTTAATTTTAGTCAATACATTTTCGTGCCCCGCCCCACGGTTTGGATTTTCATTCTCTTTCGCGATCAGTTCGCGGATCGTTAACTGTCCGTCTCCCCTGACGCAAGCCGGAGTTCTTTCTGCAACCGCAATGAGTTTATAGTTAATCACCAAAAAACGGTAATCTGCCCCTTCCACATATTCTTCGATGATAATCCTGTCGGATATTTTCCAGGCCTGATTCGCAGCTTTCAGCGCAACTTCTTTATTCCGGATATTGGCAGTAATTCCCCTGCCGTGATTTCCATCAATGGGTTTAATCACCCAGGGAAAAGGAAACTCTTCCATTGCCTGTTGCAATTCCTTTTTAGTATCAATGGTCATTCCTTTCGGAACTGAAATCCCGGCCTTGTCCAGGACTTCTTTTGTGAACCATTTACAGGCAACCGATTCTACCGCCAGGTTATTCGTTGTTCCCATGACCGTAGCGCGGAATAACTGTTGATTCCGGCCATAGCCAAGCATGTACAATGAGTTATCATCCATGCGTGTAACCGGGATATTTCTTCGGATCGCTTCGTCCAGGATCGTTTGAGTACTTGGACCGGCCATTTCATCCGTCCAGATTTCTTTCAGTGTTTCAATAACGGTTTTTACGTCAAAAGACCTTTTTTCCGCCATTGCTTTCACAAAATCGACTGCAGCCTTTCCTGCATAAATTCCCGCTTCTTCGGATAAATAAGAGAAAACAACTTTATAAATCCCATACTCACCTGTGGATCTCGTTCTTCCGTAGCCGCAATCCATGCCCGCCATTACCTGGAACTCAAGCGCTACGTGTTCAATCACGTGCCCCAGCCAGGTGCCCTGTTCCATTCTTTCACAAAACCCGCCTGCTTTTCCTTCTGAGCAACGGTGTTCGTATAAAGATGGCAATGCCTTCATAATTCGTTCGTAAAAATTCGGGATTTTGTTTGTTGGGAGTTCTTCATACTTCTCCAGATCCAACTTCATTACGATCAGTTTCTGCCTGTAATTCGACCAGTAATTCGGTCCGCGCATTACCTGTATATTCTTAATTTCCATGATTTATTAATTAAATAGTGTGTGCCATTTTTTAGACCGAAAAGCATCTATAAACGACTGTATCCCAATACCCATCAGCCTCGTAGGTAAAAATAGGGTGGTATAAAAACTACTTACTTACACAATTCTTCGGTCGATTTACATAAATCCTATAATTGTATTTTTTTAAGAGTCAAAAGGTCAGTTAAGGAGCTTTCCAATATCCTATGCCGGATGGTCCGTTCGAGTATCCCACTTGCCGTTCTCGATACGCTATCTGCTGTGGCAGATAGAACCCGAACTGACCATGTGGGATGTATCGAGAACAATCCCGCAAGAGGAATCGAGTCGGCATTATTTTCTATTAAAAAAAGCTAAAACATACATTTCGGAAAGAAATGGAATACTGGATTGTATTCCTTTCGTTAAAGCCATCAACCCTTTGAGAATCCTGCTAATCCGGAATTCATAACTCGGAATTCGGAATGGTATAAAGTGTGAATAGTGCAAATTTTCAACAGTTAAGTGTAACAGGATTTTTTCCAAAGCTTCTGAATTTTAGTTCTCTCACTAATAGCGCTTTGCTTGATATGTGGGTCTAACAATATATCTGTAACCAAAAAAATAATGATCATGAAAAGTGTAAGAATAACAGCAAGAAGAAGTTTAGCTTATTTAGGAGGATTGAGTTTGGGATTATTCATTATCCATGCCTGTGGAAACAACAATCCGGATGATCCGAAGGAGATCGCAGAAGATCAGAACGAAGAGCGTTTTGAGGACAGAAAATCTGAAAAGGATGCAAATTTCTTAGTAGAAGCCGCGGCAATTAATCTGGAAGAGATCAAACTGGGAGAACTGGCGCAGCAAAAAGGGATGATGGAAGATACCAAGGCCCTGGGTAAGATGATGGTGAAAGAGCATACGGCAGCCATGAACGAATTGAAAGCGCTGGCCGACAGTAAATCAATCACTATCCCGGAAGTTTTAACCGAAGACGGACAGGATGCCTATGATGACCTCGTTGAAGAAAAAGGAATGAATTTCGATAAAGAGTATTGCAGCATGATGGTCAGAGGACATAAAGCTGCGATCCGCAAATTTGAGAATGCTTCTTCCAATGCAGAAGATCCGGATATTCGCAACTGGGCAACATCTATGCTTCCGTCTCTGCGCGCGCATCTTGAAAACTCCAATATCTGCAAGGATAAAAGTAAAGAAATGAAGTGAGTCAGGAACCAAGAGTCAAGGGCGGACTTCATGAATCAGGGAGGCTTTAGGATAAGACTCGTCCTGTCTCATGACTCTTTAAGCCCTGGCTCTCAAAAAAATAAATAATAACACATAAAACACAAGCAAAATGGGAACAAATAACCAAGAGATCATAGACTGTTTAAACAACTTGGTACAGATCAATAATGACCGTATCCAGGGGTATTTGACAGCTTCGCAGGAAACAGACCAGAACGACCTGAAAAGTGTTTTTTCAGAAATGATGACAACCAGCCAGGAATGCCGGCGTGAATTGGTACAGGAAATTACCAAACTGGGAGGAACTCCGGTTGAAGGCACTACCGTTTCGGGAAAACTTTACCGTGTATGGATGGACATCAAATCCGCTCTTACGAGTAAAGATCGAAAGGCTATCCTGAATTCATGTGAATTCGGAGAAGATGCGGCCGTGAAAACTTACCAAACGGAAATTGACAGTGATGCTTTGAACGGAACGGAATATTTATTGCTTGTAAAAGAACAATTCTCAAAGATCAAATCAGGACACGATAAGATCAAGCAATTACGTGATGCTGCCAATAATGCCGCTTGATTGCCTGAGATACAGGTATAACCTTGTTCTTAAACACTATTCATAAAGGGCTGTCCGAAATAGACAGCCCTTACTTTTTTAACTAAGCCAGTAATTTCCTTTTCCGTTTGGGATACTCCAATTGATATGTCAGCAGATCGAATTTACACCCTTTAACCAGTAAATGTACCCTCAGATTGTCTACATAAACAGCAGAATCATCCTCTGCTTCATTGATATTTGTTTCTTCAATAACCCTGCCATCAATTATAACAACCATCCCTGATCCCAAACATTCGGCCTCATGCCCTTTTTTAATAACAATGGCCGTATCTTCTCCCAACCCGATCCCAATATGTCCCGGATTACGTATGATTGAATGAGCCAGCCTGCTAAACCGACCGCGTTTGATAAAATGAGTATCGATAATACATCCTTCCACCAAACCAATTCCGCCCCCGGTCTTAAGATCAGATTCGATCAATGCTTCATAGGAACCTCCTCTCTGGATCATTACTTCAGGAATTACTGCAGCCCCTGCGCTTGTCCCTGCAACCGTAAAATCTTTGTCAGTAAAATACTTATCCCTGATCGCATCAGAAAATACAGTTCCTCCCAATATC
>CBFGPJ010000157.1:0-6927 GCA_965650615.1 uncultured Fluviicola sp.
TTTACCATGCTCAATTAAACAGATCCCTCCATCGTTCAGGAGTTTTCGTTCGCGGATGATTCGTACAATACTGTCGTGAAATGTCAGATCATAAGGTGGATCGGCAAAGATCAGATCAAAAGTATCATCACAGTTGTCGAGATAATTGCGCACATCGTTTTTTGTAATAAGCCATTCATCTTCGATACCCAGCTCGTTCTTAAGCTTATACATGAATTTGATGCAAACCGGGTGTTTATCTACCGAGGTGACGTTTCCTGCTTCACGGGATAAGAATTCCAGTGAAATATTTCCGGTTCCGGCACAGAGGTCCAATATGTTGAGGTTTACCAAACTGTACCTGTTTTCCAATACGTTGAAAATTCCTTCCTTGGCAAAATCTGTTGTGGGCCTTGAAGGAAAGCTTTTCGGAGGATTGAACCTTCTTGCTTTGTAAATGCCTCTTACTATACGCACAATGCCTGGTATTGAAGGTGATTGGATGTTTGAATTTCTATTTTCGTTTCTTTGAACAAGTTAATCTTTTTTAATTGCGCTTCCAATTGTTTTTGTGTGCTTTCAATTTGTTCTCCGGTACCGTGGAGGAATAATTCGTTCTTTGAATCAATTTGAAGCTGTGTAAAGACCATTGCCAAATGATAAACAATGTCTTCTTCACTTTGATATTCCTGGATGCTTGTATGTACTATATTCCCATTTTTCCGGACTACAAGTGAAAATTGTTCTTCGTGAATAACCAGATGACTGCGCAGAGGTACCAATGAGCCCGTGGTCAAATGCCGGAGTATATGGGCCATTTCATGCTGGATAACGATTCTGGGTGCTTTGAGTATCAAAACAGATTTCACCCACATCGGGAGTTGGTAAATAATGACCGAACTCCATTCAGGTAAACGATTGTAGTCCACATCGCTTTTTGAAATAGTTTTGTGTGCCGTATACTGCAACAATATTTCGGGTGTTGATGCAGCGAATAATGAATTCGGGACCAGGCAGAATTCCTGCGCAAAATAAGAACAGGAAAAGTTTTCAAAGCGATCCAGGTTCCCGACTTTGTCTATCACCTGCGTAAGGACTTCTTTGTACCCGACATCTGTTCTTTTCGTACAGTTTGCTTTTTCCAATAGCTGAATCTGACCTCCGGCAAGCTGGAAGGCTGCTATGCTTTGTTGAGTAATTTCGAGTATTAACTGCACCAATTCGTTTTAGACAAAGTTAAAAAAAAGTGTAAGCTTTCGAGAATGAAATTATTTTGTTTAACCCTCCCCCTTAATCCCCCTCCAAAGGGGGAGATTTTAATTCGTTCTCAAAAGGAAATTTGGTTGTTTTAACTGTTCAACCTCCAAATACGAATTGCTTAAGCTAAGAGGGAGTTTTTAGCTTTCCCCCTTTGGAGGGGGATTAAGGGGGAGGAGCCTTGAAATGTCTGTCTTGTTATAAGTCTCCATCAAGAATGGATAAAATTCAGAATGACTATTTTTATCAAATGGATCTGTCATCTATGCAAAAGGAGTGCTATCGGTTAATTCGTTCTTTTTTTGGTCACGAACCGAATGAGGAGCAGGAATTGCTGATTCAGCATCTTTCACAGTTTACTTTTGAGAAAGAGAATCCAAGCTGTTTTATTTTGAAAGGTTACGCTGGGACTGGAAAAACCAGTATCCTGGGGGCTTATATTCAGGCATTGGATGTACTCAAACGCAAAACAGTACTGATGGCTCCGACAGGAAGAGCAGCCAAGGTGCTTTCACTCCGGTCTAAAATGCTCGCAACAACGATCCATAAACGGATTTATTTTACCGGAACCGGACCTGACGGATCGGTGAAATTGCAATTGGCCCCTAACAAATCGAAGAATACGGTCTTTATTATTGATGAAGCTTCCATGATCGGGGATTATTCTTTGCAGGCCGACGGAAGTGTTTCACGTAATTTACTGGAAGATGTTTTTCAATATGCTTTGAGCGGCGAGAATTGTAAGTTGATCTTATTGGGGGACGAAGGCCAGCTTCCACCAGTGGGTTCTGATGAAAGTCCTGCGTTAAGTACAGCTTATCTCAATCAGCATTTTCCTTTGGTGCATTTTACGGTTTACGGATTGACTTCGGTGGTGAGACAACGAACGGATTCGGGGATTTTGGAGAATGCTACCCGTATCAGACAGGCCCAGGTACAGGAAACGGTCCCGCAATTGGATCTGCATTCGTTTCGGGATGTACAGGCCGTTCCGGGTGATGAATTGATTGAAAAAATAGAATCCGCCTACAGTAATTATGGGGGAGATGAGGTGATGATTGTTACCCGGTCGAATAAACGCGCCAATCTCTATAATCAACATATACGGAACCGCATTTTAATGATGGAGGAGGAATTGTGTGGCGGCGATTTGTTGATGGTTGTAAAGAACAATTATTTTTGGCTCGATCCCTTAAGTTCAGCCGGATTCATTGCAAATGGAGAATTGCTGAAAGTACATCGGATCCGGCGTGTTGAGGAGGTTTATGGTGTCCGTTTTGCACACCTGGAAGTTTCGCTGATCGATTATCCCGATTTGGATCGTTTTGAAGCGATTGCTTTCATGGAAACATTAACTATTGAACAACCGAACCTGGATCGTGGTTTCCTGAAAGAATTGTTTTTCGAAATCGAAAAAGATTTTATGCACGAGCACAACAAACAAAAGCGCTACCAGGAAATTATGAAATCACCCTATTTCAATGCACTTCAAATTAAGTTTGCTTATGCGGTGACATGTCATAAGTCGCAGGGAGGGCAATGGTCTGTGGTATTTGTGGATCACGGTTATTTGGAATTCGAACAAGTGGATTTTTCTTTTTTACGCTGGCTTTATACGGCTGTTACGCGGGCAAGCGAGCAATTGTATACGGTGAATTTAATGGAGGAGTTGATCGAGAATGGAGAAGTTAAAAGGTAAAAGTGAAAAATGGTAAACCTTTTAGTTAACTCGTTAACAAAAGACGATATAAACCAGTTTAGCCAATAGGTAGTAGTACTGCGTATTCTTTAAACGTATATTTTTTAATTGATTTGGCTTCTGACGTGGCATGTGGATTTTCAACACGAAGAACTCCGGCGATCGGGTATTTGTCGTTTGCCATATTGGGATAAGTAACCTTTGCCCTCAGGAGATGAATGGAATAGGAACTCATTTTATCACCTTCGTAAATTCGAATGATGTAAAAAACTTCATTCTTTTTGGAAACGACTTTATGCTCCATGTATGCCAGTTTTTTTTCCTGCAGGTAATTCGATTGTCTTGAAATAGGCTTCAGGTAAAACCAGGTTTCCATGAATGGATTGATATGAGCCTCGTTAAAGTTTTCTCCCTTGATTGAAATCCGGCTTCTTGATTGGGATGAATCAGTATTGTATTTGAAAGGAAATTCCAATTTAATCTTTTCCCACCTGCCTTTGATGAGATTGAACCGGCTCAACCTTCCAATGGTCAAAATCACAATTATTCCTGAAAAGACGATGGAAAAAGCAATTGATTCAATGCTCCATTCCAGGCTGTGATCAATTAAGGTCAATAAAAACTGCGCTCCGAAAATGATACAGTAGTAAATGAACAGACGTTTAAAAACAAAGGAGGAATCAATGATCTCTTTGTACGAAAAATAGGGCGAATTATTGATCGAATTGTTCAGGATAACTGCGAAAACGGAGATAGTCACCAGGAAATAAAGAACGGTGAATAACCATCCGATTTGATGCAATGGCGGGTACATCAGGAAGAAATCATAGATCCCGTGAGCGAATGAGGCAAGCAAAAAACTTACGAGAATTGTCAGAAAGGAATTTTTTTCAGACTTGAACCGGAACAAAATGAGGCCGTAGGCAATAATCGACGTATCGAACATATGTCCCACAGTTGACAGAATTGCCCGTCCATTAATGATTTCCGGACCGTTTCTGCTGAAATAAGTCACGTGCTCCACAGCAGAAAACCCAAGTGCACAAACGGAAACGTACATCAAATAATCGATCGGTTCCTTCAGATGTGAACGGAACAGCAGGAAGAAGATGAAAAAGGCAAAAATCTTGGAAAACTCTTCCAGCATCCCAACCTGGAAAATGGCATATGCAAGATCATTCACAATATTTCCGTTGATTTCCAGTGCATGCCCGTTCAGCACATACATATGGAAACCGAAGACAACAAATACTGAGCAACCACCTAATAGAAAAGCAACAATTACATGGAAAAGACTACTCTTGTTGTGAATGTCAATTAAACGGAAATAATCTACCCAAATCCATGCAATGAACAGTGCAATGAGTGAGTAGGCCAGGATCAGGATCATGTTATTCTAATTTAAATTGTTTTGCAATCTGCCGTAGCAGGTTATTCATCGATCAGCCGCGGCTGATAATTTATCGGAAGCGGTGCTTTCTCTTATCTGATATTTAATAATTCCTGCCATTTGAATGATGTTGGCCCGCAACTCACTTTTAATCCGTCCAGTTGTTTGTTCAGTCTGTCAATGACAATTTTAGCTTCTTCTCTGCTTAAGTAAGTCCCGGCAAGAACATTCAGTTCCGTTTTCAACTTTTGGATCACTGTTGCGGTTCGTAATGCTGACAGATAATCATTACCACTCAGGTGGTATTTATTCAATTCGGTTTGAATGGCTTCGTTTGAAGCTTTCAGGTTGGTTTTAACCGGATCCGTGAAGGTATTGATCTCCAGTAAAATTCCGCGATTCAAAAAGATATTCACTTGAGTTGAGCGCAAACGAACGTTGGAAGAATCCATTTTGGCCTTCAAACGTTCTTCATCTGTTCCTCCCTGGTAGGCATTCCATTCGGTTCTGTCTGTTGCCCTGACAACATTGCTGCCGTTCCATTTTCCAACTCCCTGCCCACGACTGATAACTTCAAACGGCAGTTTTTTGTCTAAAAGAGCTTCAAAAAATTGTCGGATCGAAACACTGTCGGATGCCTGAAACAATGGTTTGTTCAGGGTCCATTTATTGGATTCGAACTGGTCTACCAAATTCAATTGTACGCGCGCATCGAATCCGGGTTTTGAGTCAGCCAGGTTAACATGCAACATCACTTCATCTGCGTTGTCGGAAAGCGGACCGTCCGGGATGGCAATCAGGCGTACTTCAAATGGTGTTTTTAACGTATCTGCTTTAAAGGTGAATTCTTGCGTGTAGAGATCAAAAGTAGAAGAATCCGAAAAGGTATACAATCCGTCTTTTTCAGTGAAATCAACCCAATGATATCCCATTGCAGATTTGTAATTATCTAATCTTCTTTGGTAGATTGCAAGCAGGTCAATTGCTGCTTTTTTCTCAATTTCCAGTTCTGCAATTATTTTTTTGTAGCGTTCGTATTCTCCGTAAAGGTAGATCAGTCCTCCCTGTTCTTTTTTACGGGCTTTTTTGCCTGAATCTGTTTTCGGCTGGGCAGTGAACTCTCCTCCTGTTGTTTTCTTCAGTGCTTTTCTTTTTTTTCTCTTAACTGAACCGGGAACTTTTGAACTGGTAGTAATGGTTCCCATAGTCATATCGGAGTACTTGTGCTCGTCCTCGTTGATTTGTTTTTCAGTTTCGTCCTTTTTTCTTTTCGCGGTTTCGATTTCATAATCGTACCCTTTTTTGCCATAAATCTTATCCCACAATTTGGCAATTTTATCTTTTTCCAATTCGTTAATGACTGCCTGGAAGGTTTTTCCGTCACTGTAAGTGGAATCGGGAGAAAGGAAACGTGTATCGTTTGAACCGAAGAGGTGGTAGGAGAGTCCGTTTCGTTCAATAACAACAGTTGTTTGTTTTTTGGAATTATACCCCCAAACATCAAAATGAAGTTGGGTTAATTTATTTTCACCTGCAGTTTCAAAATCAATCACAGGCATGCGGACCGGTTCCAATGCGGTTTTATTTCTTTTGGAAGCATCAATAATTTTCACTTCATAGGGAAATAGTCCGATTGCTTTTGGGAGACCTTTATTCCATCTTCCGTTCTCATCCTTTTCACGTTCATTTAAAAGTCCGGAGGTTTCCGAACCATCTCCGGCAGCGATGAGAATATTTTTGAAAATTGTTGCGGTCCCACCCAATTGTAAAAAGATCTCATATGCTCTTTTTTCTACATAAGCGTTTGTAGCATAGTTCATTGCTTCAAGAGCCACCAATTGATCTTCAACAGAAAGAAAATGAAAAGTCGCCAACATGGCTGCTTTGTCGTCAAAACTGAGGCTTGGATTGAGGACGGCTAAGATTTTCTTTTGAATTTCAATCGTTCCGTTTTCTGTTTTCAAAGCCGAAGCCGGGAGCTTTGATTTCAACAGGGCTTCGAATTGATTGTATTGTGTTTTATAACGCTCCAGGTCATTTTCCGATTGACGGGATGCAAGCAAGATCTTATTCAATTCCCAGAGTGCCATTTTATTTGCCGCTTCGGCAATGATTCCTTTTGGGGATTTTTCAATTTCTCCTTTTCGGATAAAAAGCGAATTCGGATTATTGATGATATAACTTTCAATCGAGTCGTAGTTTAATTCTTTGTTCATCAAACGGACAAGAGGACCCGAGTATTCAAAGTAACGGCCAATACTGTTGTCGAGAATGGGGCTTTTCTTAACGATGTGGAAAAGGTATGCGCGGTCTTCAGCTGTCAGATCATTTGCTCCCTGACCAAAAGAAGTAAAGCATACAAATGAGATTAAAAGAGTGTAAACGTATTTCATTCGTTTGATTATGGAATTCAAATATCTTTAATAATTGGTTCCACTGAAATACGTAACAAAAATAGTTGTTAACAAAAACCCCGGCGATAACTGCCGGGGTTTGTTTTTTTAATGGTTAATGATCAAAGGAATTCGTTCCTGAGTTTGATCACTGTTAATTTCGATATAATAAACTCCATTCGAATAAGCATTCAGATCAAATTCCAATG
>CBFGPJ010000158.1:0-6925 GCA_965650615.1 uncultured Fluviicola sp.
AAGGAGGAAACTGTTTTTGTATCGATGCCCGGAGTTCCATATGAGATGAAATACCTCATGGAATCACACGTTATTCCGCGCTTAACGAAGAAATTCCCTCTGAAAAAACTGGTTCAGAAGACCTATTTGACCCAGGGTATCGGGGAATCATTTTTAGCTGAGAAAATAAGTGATTGGGAAAATCAATTGCGTAGTGTGGGATTGGACCTGGCGTACCTGCCTTCTCCGGGAATGGTAAAACTGAGGATCAGTTCCGGAAGCGGAGATCAGGCCAGGGTTGACTTTTTCGGAGAGGAATTGAAAAAAATGATCCCGGTTTATTTATACGGAGAGGAAGAAGAGTCTTTAGCCCACGTGGTTGGCAAGTTGCTATTGGAAAACGGGCAAACGATCGGAACGGTCGAAAGTTGTACCGGTGGCGGTATCATGGCTAGCCTGACAAGTATTTCCGGTTCTTCGGGATATGTACTCGGAGGATTGATTACCTATAGCAATGATCTGAAAATCAAATTGGCGGGAGTAAGTCCTCAAACGCTGGAAAATTTTGGTGCCGTATCAGAAGAAACTGTTCTTGAAATGGCAGCAGGAGGGAAGAAGGAACTGGGGGTGGATTGGTGCATTTCTGTTTCAGGGATTGCCGGTCCGCTTGGAGGTAGTGATGAAAAACCGGTTGGTACAGTTTGGATTGCAATTGACGGGCCGAATAGGAAGATCAGCCGGAAATTTCTTTTTGGTACGGATCGCCAGAGAACGGTGCAAATGACTGTACTTACGGCTTTAAATTTATTGCGCTGCGAAATTTTGGGAATAAATATTGAAAAAAAGCAAGATTAATGTTGCTTAATTGTTGGAATTTGCTTTTCTTTGCACCCGCTTTTAGAATAAGGAAAAATAAAATACAATGTCACGAGTTTGTCAAATAACAGGAAAGTCGGTAATGGTAGGGAACAATGTTTCTCACTCAAACCGCAAAACTAAACGCAAGTTTTACCCGAACTTGTTAACGAAAAAGTTCTACGTACCAGAAGATGATATGTATGTTACATTAAAGATTTCTGCGTCAGCTTTGAGAACTATTAATAAGAAAGGTATTTCTGCGTGTTTGAAAGAAGCACGTGAAAAAGGTTTTTTAAAGTAAATCCTGATTCGGTCACGAAAGTGGTTCAATCATAAAGAATTAAGAAAATGGCTAAGAAAGCAAAAGGAAATAGAATCCAGGTTATTTTAGAGTGTACTGAGCACAAAGAATCTGGAATGGCGGGAACTTCCCGTTACATTACGATGAAAAATCGTAAAAACACTCCTGATCGTTTGGAGATTAAAAAATTCAATCCGATCTTGAAGCGTTACACGGTTCACAAAGAGATTAAGTAATCGAAGCGTAGCTTCTTTATAAAAATTAAGTCATGGCTAAGAAAGTAGTAGCATCCCTGCAAAAAGGTGGAGGAAAAGAGCATACGAAAGTAATCAAGATGGTTAAGTCTGAGAAGTCTGGTTCTTTCACATTCAAAGAAGAGATTGTACACAACGATAAAGTAAAAGAGTGGTTCAGTAAGTAACCGGATTTCTTTAAGTTGTAAACTCGATATTGTTTTTAAAACCCCGGATTATTTCGGGGTTTTTGTATTTTTGAACTATGGCATTATTTGGTTGGTTTTCGAAGGAAAACAAAGAAACACTTGATAAAGGACTTGAAAAAACAAAAGAAAGTTTTTTTGGTAAATTAACGCGTTCACTGGTAGGTAAATCACGCGTTGATGATGAGGTACTGGATGAATTGGAAGAAATTCTGATTAGTTCCGATGTGGGTGTAAACACGACTTTGAAGATCATTGATCGGATCAATGAGCGTGTTTCCAGGGATAAATATGTCGGTACGGATGAACTCAATAAAGTTCTCAAAGAAGAGATTGCTGCTTTGTTGTCTGAAAATGACAGTGACGGGCCAAGCGAATACAACATTCCCGATCATAATGGGAATCCACATGTAATTATGGTAGTTGGTGTCAATGGAGTAGGGAAAACCACTTCCATCGGAAAACTGGCGAATCAATTTAAAAAATCGGGTAAGAAAGTAGTTCTTGGAGCTGCCGATACTTTCCGCGCTGCTGCTGTAGATCAATTGATCATTTGGTCGGAGCGTGTCGGTGTTCCGATTGTTCAGCAAGGAATGGGAGCGGATCCAGCATCTGTGGCTTTTGATGCTTTGAGCTCGGCGAAAGCCCAGGGAGCCGATGTGGTCATTATCGATACCGCCGGAAGGTTACACAATAAAGTAAACCTCATGAACGAGCTTTCCAAAATTAAGCGCGTGATGGAAAAAGTTGTTCCGGACGCACCGCATGAAATCTTATTGGTATTGGATGGTTCAACAGGTCAAAATGCCTTCGAACAAGCAAAACAATTTGCTTTGGCAACATCGTTAACAGGGTTGATCATTACCAAACTGGACGGCACTGCGAAAGGTGGTGTCGTAATCGGAATTTCAGACCAAATGAGCATTCCTGTACGATTTATCGGAGTTGGAGAAGGGATTGAAGACTTGCAGGTTTTCCATAAAGAAGAATTTGTTGCCTCTATTTTTGGTGAATAAATGTGAAAACCAATCACTAAAACCGGCAATCTGCGAATTTTGTAACTGAATTCATAGTTTAAGATCGTAAATTCATATCAGTTAGTATTGGTATGAATTCAAAATCTCTTGATAAAACCTCAGCAATAGTAGCGTATTGCACCTTGATCGGTTGGATTATTTCACTAACCAGGGTCTCTTCTTTGGAAGCTGAGGAGAGAATATTCACAGCATTTCACTTACGACAAATGTTGGTACTGATGTTACTCGGGGCTGCGGTAAGTATCCTGGACACCATCTTTTTTTTCATTCCTTACTTCGGGGCATTTGCCATTAATATTTTATCTCTTGCACTTTTTATTTGTTGGTTAATAGGGCTGATTGCTGCAATTCGTGGTGAGAAAAAGGGAGTGTCTTTCATTGTTCAGGCGGGAGAAAATATGTTGGGAGATATGTTTGAATGAGCGAACTAATCGTTGATAAATCAATGTTAAATTTTTAAACATTGAAAGCCCGTTATTCATTTTTTTTAGTATTATTGGAACGCTAAAACTAGAATCAAGTGCTCAAAATCAATTATTTCCATTTGGGCCTTATTCGAAAATGAAAAAACTGCTTTTATGAAAACTAACGGAGTAAAACTACGTGCCCTCTTCGCATGTTTGTTTTTTTCGGTACTCTTTAATGGGGTATTCGCTCAAACAAACGGAGTCGTTCGGTGCTACACGGATGAAAATGATGCAATCCTGCACGCAAATCACCCGGAATTGGAATCAGCACAACAATTTGAACAATGGATTCAATCCGAACTTGCCGCAAATATGGCTGCAGGGAAAATTATCGGCGGGGTCTACCAGATTCCTGTTGTTGTTCACGTTATCCACAACGGAGAAGCTGTTGGTACAGCAAGTAATGTGAGTTATGCGGCAATTCAATCACAAATTGATGTCCTAAACGAGGATTTCAGAAGAATATTCGGTTCTAACGGATGGAATACCAATCCCGTTGGTGCCGATACACAAATTGAATTCTGTTTAGCTAAAAGAAGACCGGATGGTTCCGCTTTTCCAGGCGGGGAAGATGGAGTAAACCGGATCAATCGTACAACAGCCGGGTTTACGGCTCCTCCTTTCAGCACAGCTTATATCGATGCAACGATTAAAACATATACCTATAACGGTGGTGTTCCCACAGCTACAAGAGGCTGGTCTCCGGATAAATACATGAATATTTGGCTATGCGATATTAGCGGAGGAATTCTTGGATATGCACAGTTTCCGCAATCTCCAATCGGCGGAATGGGCTGTGCTTCTCCGGCAGTAGCAACTGATGGTGTAGTGTTTTTATATAACTCAATCGGAAAAAGTGCTGTTACGGGTTTTCCAGGCCCTTACAATGAAGGACGAACTGCAACACATGAGATTGGTCACTGGTTAGGTTTGCGTCACATTTGGGGCGATGGAGGATGCACAGTAGATGATTATTGTAATGATACACCTGAAGCAGCGGCAGCAAATTATGGCTGTCCAAGCGGGACGAATTCATGTACCGCAGCTCCGGATGCCGGTGTGGATATGATTGAAAATTACATGGATTACACCGATGATGGGTGTATGAATGTCTTTACAAATGATCAAAAGCAACGCATGCGTGCGGTTCTGGAAGGTTCTCCAATGCGGGTTTTATTAATAAATTCCGACGCATGTACTCCTCCAAATCCAAGTGATGCTTCTATTACAGATGTTTTTGCACCGGTAGGTGATAATTGTGCAGGAGCAATTACTCCAAGCGTTCAATTAAAAAACCGTGGTTCCAATAACCTGACATCGGCAACGATTTCATACAAGGTTGATAACGGAACTGCAGTAACATTCAGTTGGACTGGAAACTTAACACCAAATTCCACAGCAACTGTTGCTTTACCAACGTTTACTGCCACTTTGGGTACACATTCATTCAGGGCGTACTCTACATTGCCTAACGGAATTGCGGACCCATATACGGTTTATGATACTTCGGGGATTGATTTTGTGGTTTCCAACGGGATCATGCCGAACTATACACAAGATTTCGAAACTCAGTCATTTCCACCGGATGTAAGATGGCGAATTGATAACACAAACGGGGATTGTTTCAAATGGTCGCCGGCTTCAGGAATGTCTTCTACCGGAACATTTACTAATAATATTGCACAAGTTCCATGTTATGGAAACGGTTCAACTTCAAACGAAGACCTGTATACACCGGTTTTCCTGTTACCATGTAATGCAACTGCCGCAACATTGAAATTCGATGTAGCTTATAGAAAAAGAACTTCGACTTCCAATGATCAGCTGATTGTACAGATTTCCACCGATTGTGGAGCTACCTGGACAAATGTATACAACAAGACCGGGAATGTAAGTCCATTCTTGTATCAGAACGCAACTGTGTTGGCTACTGAATATTTCCCGACAGTTGCTACCGATTGGAGGACGGAAACCATCGATTTGATGTCTTATGTTTCTGCGGCTTCAGACAATATCCGTTTCCGTTTCAGAGCAGTTTCCAATAATGGAAATAACATTTTCATTGATAATGTGAAATTCGAAGGAACGACTCCGGGAGAAATTCAAGTGGATGCTTCAAGCACAGATGTCCTAGATGGAGGTTATTATAATTATGCAAATACCTTATCAGGGGCAACAACTACGGCAACTTTCACCATTACCAATACCGGGACAACCAATTTGACTTTGACCAATCCGATCACAGTAACCGGAACCGGTTTTGCATTGGGAACAGGTTTTGGAACTACAACGGTTACACCTGGTGCAACGACTACATTTACCGTAACATTCACTCCGAATGCAGCCGGGAACTTTACTGGAAACGTTCAGTTCGCTACGAATGACTGTGATGAAGGAACGTACAATTTTACATTGAATGGTTTGGGGATAGTAACTCCACCTGTTGCGGATTTTTCAGCAGCTCAAACAACCATTTGTCAGGGTTCTTCAGTGACTTTTACCAATTTGTCAACTTATGCAACTTCGTATGCCTGGACTTTCGCGGGTGGAACACCTGGTACGTCTACTGCAACAAGCCCGACGGTTACTTATAACACTGCCGGAACATATGCTGTAACATTGGTCGCAACGAATGCAAACGGATCTGATACGGAAACAAAAAATGCATACATTACCGTAGTTGCATCAACGGCAACTGCTTTACCTTTGAATGAAGGATTCACAACCGCACCTTTCGTTCCTACAGGATGGTCGTTAATCAATAACAATGCTTCTCCGACATCCTGGGCAAGATCAACCACGGTTGGCCTTGCTCCAACAGCAGGAAATTCCATGTGGTTCAATAATTTCGCTTACAACGATGCTGATGATGACGTGGTGCGATTGAAAGCACTTGCGTTTACAGGCCTTGCATCTGCTCAAATAACTTTTGATGTGGCATACGCTCCGTATGATGCGGCAAATTATGATGGATTGGAAGTATTGGTTTCTACGAACTGCGGCTCGAGCTTTACCAGTGTTTATTCGAAATCAAGTACGACCCTTGCAACTGCAATTGCAACTACATCGGCATTCGTTCCAACCGCTGCGCAATGGAGAACGGAAACGATTGACCTGACACCATATATCGGACAAGCGAATGTGATCATTGCATTCAAAAATTTGTCAGGGTATGGAAATAACCTGTATGTAGATAATATCAATGTAACCGGGGTTGTTGCAACGACACCTCCGACTCCAAGCTTTACAACCGCTTCAAGTACTGTTTGTGCCGGACAAAGCATTGCATACACGAATACATCAACCGGGTCTCCAACATCTTACTCCTGGTCTTTCCCGGGTGGAACTCCGAGCACTTCTACAGCCGCAAACCCTACGGTGACTTATGCAACAGCAGGAACGTATAATGTGGTTCTAACTGCTACAAATGGTTCGGGGTCGAATACAACAACAATGACGAACTATGTAACAGTAAATGCTGTTCCTGCAACTCCAACAGTTACTGCGGGCGGAGCAACAACTTTCTGTACCGGAGGTTCCGTAACGTTGACATCATCAGCAGGAACATCTTATTTGTGGTCGAATGGTGCTACAACTCAATCCATCACAGCAACAACTGCCGGAACCTATACTGTTCAGGTTACGAATGCGGCAGGTTGTCAAAGTACAGCAAGCGCTGCTACAACTGTTACTGTGAATTCTACACCTGCAGCGCCAAGTATTACAGCAGGTGGTGCAACAACATTTTGTTCAGGAGGTTCCGTAAGTTTAACTTCAACCGCAGGAACTTCTTACTTGTGGTCGAATGGAGCCACGACACAATCCATCACAGCAACAACTGCCG
>CBFGPJ010000159.1:0-6872 GCA_965650615.1 uncultured Fluviicola sp.
GGTTAAAGTTTGCTTTTCGTTCCCACTCAATTCATTGGTGAATAAAACGTATTGCGTATTTCGGGGAGCTTTTTCTACAATGGAACCTGCCAATTCCTTTGCCTGTGCCAATAATTCACCCTGTCCGCCGATGCGTGACATGGAAAAGGAATTATCGATATACACTCCGATTAATTGAATGTCTTTTTTGTTTGTATCCGATTTCGGGAAATAGGGCTGGGCAAAAGCGATCACCAAACAGGCAAAAGCCAGGGCACGGGAGATCAAAATCAATAAATGCTTGATCTTTCTTGGATTTTTCTGCTGCTGTTCAACCGATTTAACAAAGGCAATACTGGAGAAATAGATCGTTTTGTATTTACGAAAATGGAACAGATGAATGAGTATTGGAATAACCAAAACCAGTAGGGCAAATAAAAATTCAGGATAGACCCATTTCATGTTGCTAAGATAATTATGAATTGCGAATTGCAAATTGCGAATCCCAAGAGTTTTCCCCGATTTTTGAACAATTTACAAGGTAGCTTCGACTCCGCTCAGCCACCTTTTACTATTTTCTACTTCAATAAACGAAGGGTGACTGAGCGTAGTCGAAGGCACAATTTATTTTATTCCCTCAAAAACTCCCAATCCAAACAGGGCGAAGTCGTATTTGCACGGATCCTGTGGATCCAGTTGTACTAATTGTTCCTGGATTTCGGCAACGCTTTTCCAATCATTTTGTGTGCGGGTAAGGATTCCCAATTTACGGGCAACGTTCCCGGTATGGACATCCAACGGGAGATGTAATTCCGACATGGGAATTGTGTTCCAGATCCCGAAATCGACACCAAGTTGGTCTTTTCGTACCATCCAACGCAAAAACATGTTGATCCGTTTAGCTGAAGAACCTTTCAATGGATTTGCTAAGTGCTTGTGTGTTCTGTCAGGAAATGGTTCTTGTGTAAAGGCATTCCGGAAAGAAACAATTCTGCCCTGAACTCCTTCAATTTCCGGATGAGGCCGGAAGGCTTGTTCCAATCCGCCATTTTGGTAGATTCGCTGCAATGAAACGAAAAAAGCATTCAGATCGTCGCTGTTGAATGTTCTGTGAACAAAGCTGTGCTTTTGTTCTGTGTAGTTCAATACATATTCGTAGGGCTTGAAATTCATGATCTCAAGCAGGCGTTGTCCGCTTTTGATGATTGCTGTCCGGTTTCCCCATGCTAACGTTGAAATGAGAAAAGCACTGATCTCAATGTCTTCTTTCCGCGTGAATTGCTTCGGGATCTGGATCGGATCGCTTTGAATGAAATCCGGGCGGTTATACAACTCCACTTTTTCATCCAGGAAAGCTTTTAATTCGTTTTGAGTGAAGGAAGTTCTCATTTTAAGGATCCGTCGGCCATTACGATTGACCTGTCGGCCATTTCAGCAAGCAGGTTGTTGTGTGTAACGATTACAAATGTCTGACCGAATTCTTTTCGCAAATCGAAAAATAATTGATGCAATTCTGCTGCGTTTTTGGAATCCAGGTTTCCGGAAGGTTCATCCGCAAAAATGATATCGGGCTCATTCATTAATGCTCTTGCAACAGCAACACGCTGTTGTTCTCCGCCCGAAAGGGCAGAGGGCTGGTGATTTTCACGGTCGCCAAGTCCCAGCTTGTTCAGCAGGTGTTTTGCACGTTCTTTGGACTCGTTCATTCCTTTTCCACCGATCAAAGCGGGCATTACAACATTTTCCAAGGCTGTGAATTCAGGCAATAACTGATGAAACTGGAAAATGAAACCGATTTTTTGGTTCCGGAATTCGGCCAAACCTTTTGAGTTCAATGAAAATGGATTGATTCCATTCAATGTTAAGCTCCCGGAATCCGGTTTGTCGAGGGTGCCCAAAATTTGAAGCAGGGTTGTTTTTCCGGCCCCGGAAGAACCTACAATGGAAACAATTTCCCCGGATTGAATTTCCAGGTCGATGCCCTTCAATACATCTAATTGGCCGTACTTCTTTCGAATTCCCTTTGCAACAAGCATTACTTATCCATTTTTAGAGAATGTCCCATTTTGGTAGCTTTTGTCTTGAGGTAGCTCTCATTGTGAGCATTATGTCCGACTTCAATCGCCACGTTTTCAACGATTTCCAATCCGTAACCGATCAAACCGGTACGTTTTTTCGGGTTATTGGACATCAAACGGATCTTGGAAATTCCAAGATCGTGCAGGATTTGTGCACCGATCCCGTATTCACGCTCATCGGATTTGAATCCTAATTTCAGGTTCGCTTCAACAGTATCGTATCCTTCTTCCTGCAGTTTGTATGCTTTCAATTTGTTTAAGAGCCCAATTCCGCGTCCTTCCTGGTTCAAATAAACGATCGCACCTTTACCTTCGGCTTCGATCATTTTCATGGAATGGTGTAATTGAGGTCCGCAGTCGCAACGGCAAGAACCAAAAATATCACCTGTAAGACAGGAAGAGTGCATACGGACCAAAATCGGTTCATTCGGTTCCCAAGTCCCTTTTACCAATGCCAAATGCTCTTGTCCGTTTGATTTCACTGAGAATGCAACCAGTTTGAAATCACCGTGTTCCGTTGGCATTTCAACTTCAACTTCGCGGGAAATCAATGATTCATTCTTCATGCGGTATGCAATCAGGTCCGCAATGGAAATCAGTTTTAAATCGAATTTTTTAGCGATCTGGAATAATTGAGGCAGGCGCGACATAGACCCGTCTTCGTTCAGGATCTCAACCAGGATTCCTGCAGGTTTAAACCCGGCTAAACGAGCCAGATCAACCGCTGCTTCTGTGTGGCCTGTGCGCTGCAATACGCCGCCTTTCTTTGCCCGCAAAGGGAAAATGTGTCCCGGACGACCTAAATCTTCCGGTTTGGTGTCTTCCGAAACCAATGCTTTGATCGTCTTTGCACGGTCAAAAACCGAGATTCCGGTTGTACATCCGTGACCAATTAAATCTACCGAAACTGTGAATTGTGTTTCGTGAAGTACGGTGTTGTTTGTAACCATGAGGTTTAATTCCAATTCGTTACATCTGGATTCGGTAAGCGGGGTACAGATCAATCCTCTTCCGTGAGTGGCCATGAAATTGATCATTTCAGGAGTAACCATTTCGGCAGCAGCAATAAAATCCCCTTCATTTTCGCGGTCTTCATCATCAACAACGATGATTACTTTTCCGGCTTTTATATCTTCAATCGCTTCTTCGATTGTATTTAACTTAGTTGACATATTGTTTTATAAAGTACCGCAAATTTACTCCGAATTCTGCAACCGCGAACTACTATTTAACTTTTTTAAAGGTAAAGAAGATCCGGTTGGGATCGTTTTTCACATTTTCAATCCAAACGGTCATTTTATTGGCTACCGGCCTGACATAGTTAATCCGTTTCGGAAAGGGATTTTGGTTGTTTACAAATGTTAATGTGTCTGCATTCAGGTAGTTTTTACATTTGAAAACCAGTGTGTCCTGTTCAATGACAATTTGGTAGTACAGGGCGTTATTTTTCTCAAATATTCGCAGGAATTCTTTCTGGAACTTATTTTCGTAACGCATAAAATTTTCTCCTGAAATATAGTTGGTTCGAAGTTTCCAGTTTTCATGAATGGTTTGATTATCAAGAGAGGTGATCCATTTCCCACGGATCCATTGCGGTAAGTTATTCCTGTTTGTGCAGGAATACAGGATCGAAAGTGTTAGTAGGAGGTAGCTTGCAAAAGTTGTAACAGTTTGTGTGTTTGTTTTTTCCATGAATAGAGCAGTTCAATGTAGTTTTTGCCTTGTGAAGCAATTGAACTAAAGTTACCTGCTATAACTAAACCTTCGGTTATTTTTTCGACAAAGGTATCGATATCTTCTGCCAATAGGATATTTTCTCCGTCAACACCACCCAACGCATTGTTAGACAGGGAAGTAGTGATGCATGGAAGTCCGCTTGCCATAGCTTCCAATAGCTTATTTTGAAGTCCTGTACCGATAAAAAGCGGGGCAACAAAAATGCGGGAACGCTGATAACTTACACGAATATCATCGACCCAACCGGTCACCGTTACGAACTCGGATTGCAGTTCCAAAACCCGTTTTGCAGGACTTGCTCCCGAAAGCAGCAGTTTGCAGGAAATTCCTTTTTTATGAAGTCTCGGCAGAATTTCTTCTGCGAGGCAAACAGCAGCTTCAATATTCGGAGCATAGGAAAAATTCCCGGTGAAAACCAGGTCGTAATCTTTTTCAATGGGTAGTGTTTCGAAGAACGATTCATCAATTCCATTGGGAACAATAACGATTTGGCTATTATCAGGATGTTGGATCAGTTTCCGGTCTTGTTCCGAAATGATCGTTTTGTGTTCGAAATAATCGAAAATCCGTCGTTCATATTCTTTTAAACGGCTGCTTTCAAGCCTGTAAAACCATTTTTTATACCAGGATTCCGTTTGGATCCGGCGTTCCATTCCTTTGGAAAGCGCATCCATGTAATCCAATGTTTTGGGAATATGGTGTTCGTTCTTCACGTATTCTGCAACCCGGATTAGCTGGCAATAAATGTGTTCTGGTTTTGTCTGGGCAATAATTGACCGGATCTTCCGATGAATTGATTCCCGGTAGAAATAATGCACCTGCAACGGTTTGGATCCGAGCATGGTTTTTAAAAGCTGGAAAATCAGTCCGGGTTTGGTAAGTTGAAAAATGTGAATTTCGGTACAAAACTGACGCACCAGTTGTTCGTGTTCGGTTGAAACGGGAATATCTGTGGTACAGACCAGTGTGACATTGAATTGTTTGGAAAGTTCCTTGAGTTGGTAGAAAGCCCTCAGTTTATCGCCTTTTTCCAAAGGATACGGAAAACGGGAAACAATAAAAAGGATGTTTTCTTTAGACTCCAAACGTGTGTTTCATTAAAGCAATACAATTGTCAAAACTATGAACTTTTGAGATATAATCACGCGATTTACTTCCGACTTCTTGTCTCAAATCTTCATTTTCATGGAATTTCAGGATTAATTCAACAAAAGCTTCGTCTGTCTCGGCAACTTGAAGTCCTGACTGAGGAATATCGATCCCTGAAGCACCCAATTTTGTTGTAATACACGGAACTCCCAATGCCATTGCTTCAAGTAATTTGATACGGATTCCGCTTCCGGACAGGATCGGGGTGATGAGCGTTCCGGATTTGGCCATGAATACGTTACTATCCTTTACCCAACCAACAACTTCAATGGAATTGGTATTGAGGAAACTGAAATGCTCGCTTTTGGAACCTGCAATCTTTAAGGTGAATTCGGAAACTTTCGGATTGCTCCAGATCTTTTTTACCAGGTGATCAACTGCTTCCTGGTTGGGTTTCCAATCCATTGATCCCAGATGAAAAAATCCTTTATTGGTATAATCCGGTTTAAGAGCAGGGTCAGAAGTGATCGAAACGGGTAACAAAACCACATTTTTTTGCCGGGTGTGCTTGGTAATCCATTCCTGGTCTTCACTGGAAATTGCCCAAATGGTATTTACCTTATTGAGAATTTCAATTTCTTCTCTGCGTAAAGTCTTTTCGAGTGTTCTCAGGTAAAAACGCTTCAAAACCGAAGTTTCAAGGCTTGCATGCAGCTTCCAGATCTCAGATTCAATGTTGTGAGAACGAATAATAACGGGAGCAAGTTCCCGGAAATCGAAATGACTCAATTGTGCAGCTGCAAATAAGCTGTCACACACAATGTAATCGTATTTCTTCTTGAGTCCCTTTGCCAGTTCATGGTACAGCTTCTCCGATCTGAAGCGGGAAAGGTTGTAGTTCCTCCGGCGCAGAAAATTCACTAAAGCACCGGCTGCTTTGATTTCCGTACTGATCGGAACAACCGTTTGATCTTTCAGGTATTGTCCCAATATCCGTTCGGATTCTTTGGTATACGGATGTTTGTGTGTTTCGAAGATAATTCCGTCAACTTCCGCAATTTTACTCAATCCTTTCAGGCATTCCATCATAGCAAAGCAACCTCCGTCAATAATCGGAGCAGGAGACTTCGGTGCGATGTATAGAATTCTCATCGTCTTCTGCCAAAAGTTAGAATGTAACGCCAGAGCTTTTTATCGAAAACTCCGAGGTCATTTGCCGCAGCGATCATTAAAATGCAGGCAATCGGGATTAAAACCGCGGTGGGAAGCCACATTCCCCAGAAAGGAGATAGTACGGCCGACATTGCCAGGTTTTGTCCGATACTGAAGAGCACGAAGTAAACCATGAAAAGCAGGGCTGCGATCACAACCGGTGCTCCGAAACCACCTTTACGGACAATTGCTCCAAGTGGTGCTCCAACGAAAAACAAGACGATAATTGCTCCCGAAAGGGCAAATTTACGATGAAATTCGATCTGGTATTGTTCGTAATTCGATCGGAAAGAATCCACAAACTGAGCTTGTTCTTCTGTACTGATCTTCATGCTTCGTGCACTCACGATAGCCGCATTTACCGCAGCAATGCGTTCTTGTTTGCTTAAAGAGGAAAGTTTGATGACTTTGGAAGGAACACTTTGTAATTGCTGGATTTCTTCGGTCTCTTTCAGCTTCTTTGCCGGACCTGTTTTCGGTAATTTTGCAAAACTAAGCGATTGATTGAAAGGCCGGCTGTTCAGGTTCGTTTTCCCGAAATCGGATAGTATTTTGTCCTGTTTTCGCTGCAAAGAATCTTTTGCTTCATTGATCTGGAACACATTTAGCATTTCATAATCATTCTTAAAGAGTTCTTCGTCCGATTTGTTCAAATCAAACCCGATCAATTCCATTTTATAGGTTGCAGCCTTGAATTGGGTTGTTCTGCTTGGTCTGAAATCGCCGGTATGAAAAGGTTGTCCCTGGTTGGTAAAAACCGGTGCCTGGGCTTGCAAT
>CBFGPJ010000160.1:0-6855 GCA_965650615.1 uncultured Fluviicola sp.
ACCTTCGTATGCTTCCCGCAGATCCGCATGCGCATCAATTTGAAGAATTCCAAAGGGTTGCCCCTGATCATTTAAAGCTTCCATTAAACCCAAGGGAGTACTGTGTTCACCACCAAGGACTGCGACAATCCTATTCTCAGCGAGTAATTTTGTTGCACGTTCTTTCAGGTTGTTTTTAAGCAAATCCGAAGTTGCATTGACCTTTTCCAATACTTCATTGAACGGACTGTTTTCATCCAATTCCCCGCCTTCTTCCAGGAAGCCGATGTACTGAACGGTGTCGATACACATCTGGTCATTGATCTGCTTCATTTCTGCGGAAATCGGAGTCATGAAAACTTGTGTGTTCCACGCTTCCGGCAATTGCGGATGATAAAAGTCCAACTGGGTACTCGCATCCAGGATCGCTTTCGGTCCGTCACTGGTCCCTTTCCCGTAAGATGCGGTTGCATCCCATGGAACGGGAATGATCACGATGTCGGCATTTTGCTCTTCCACCGGAAAACCAAAAATGTTCCCGTTTGCAATTCCGACTCCGTTTGGATCAAATTTCTTTGAATTATCCATTAATCAGATTTTTCACGAAATTAGGTAAAGCGAAACTTGCTTTATGAATATCTGAATTGTAGTACTTCAATCCTTTAGCGCTTACAAAGTTTTCAATTTCGGTTTCATTTGAAATTGCTTTAGGCTGAGCACTTCCTTTTAATCCGTATTGGAAACTCCACATTCCAGTTGGGTATGTAGGAACAAAGAATAAAGATACCGGAGCATTTTCTTTTCCGAAAATATGTTGAAGCGTAATGTTCAATTCTGTAAATGCCTGCTCGTTGAATTTAGGAGATTCTCCCTGAGCAACCAGGATTCCTCCCGGTTTCAAAATACGGTGACAATTTCTATAGAATTCTACAGAGAACAATCCTTCTGCAGGTCCTACAGGATCAGAGCCATCTACGATAACCAGGTCGAATTCTTCGTTTGCAGCTTCTTTTGCAAAAGCAATTCCATCACCTACAATCAGGTTCAATTTCGGATGGTCAAATGAAGCGGCAATGGAAGGTAAATGCTCTTTACATGCTTTAATAACTTCTCCGTCGATTTCCACCATCGTTACTTTTTCAACACCTTCATGGCGTAAAAACTCGCGAACAGTTCCCCCGTCACCACCACCGATAACCAGGATGTTTTTTGCATTTCCATGGGTAAACATAGCCGGGTGAGAGATCATTTCATGGTAATGGAACTCATCTTTCTCAGTCGTCATGAACATATCGTCCAAAGTCAGTAACTTACCGTATTTCGGGGATTCCAGGATACGCACGCGCTGGAAGGGAGATTGAACATCAAAGAATACCTCTCCGGTATAACGCAATGACAAAGCTTGGTTGTCGTCTTTATCCGTAAACCATACATTTCTGGTATACATTTCAGGATTGGACCACTCGCTTGCTTTTTGGCGCATGGAAGAAATATCGAAGTCATTTCTGGTTAATAACTGAACTGCCCCGCGCTTCATTTCTAAAGCAGAATAGTTCTTGGCACCAAAACATTCTTTCAGATAATCAAATGAAATCCAGGCATCCATCTCTCCGCAAGTGAACAAATCCACTGCAGCATAACCATATTCCGGCCATGTATGAATTGCCAAATGGCTTTCTTGAATTACCACTACACCGGAAACTCCATAGGGAGAAAAATGGTGGAATGTAGAATTAATCACAGTTGCACCTGCTTTCAAAGCCGCGTCTACCATGTCGCGCTCGATAGAAGATACATCATTCATAATGTGCGGATCGCACCCCATAAACTCAACCAGAATATGGTTCCCCAATGCATTACTCATTAGCTATTCAGTATAAATTATAAAAACGAGCGCAAAGGTACTGGTTTTAGATGGTTTAGATGCGAATAATTTGAAAAAATAATACTGGGTTAATTCCTAATTATGAATTACGTCCCGATAGCTATCGGGATACGAATTGGTGGATTGGTTGTTGGGTAAGTGTTTATTTATGTGGTTGTCAGTTTTGTGGAGTCTTTAGTTTTGGTGAGTTGTGTGAGGGAAGAATAATTCTTGATTTAGGAAATCAGATTCGGATTGGCATGACGTAATATTGCGTTATTACGTCAGAAATGCAGTAACGATAAAATGGGGTGTTTCGAATGGTGGAAATTGACGAAATGCTTGTTTTTAGAAGGTAATATGCAGTATGAACCGGAAGCTCACGCTAACGTTATAATTTTTTGAACCACTCTTCGATTTGTCTGATGATGCTGTCTGTCTTTTCCAAATGCGGATGATGACCGCATCCTGGAATGATTATTCCTTTCCGGTTTTTATGTTCCGAAACGATGGAATTGACTTGTTCTACCGTTCCATACTGGTCATTTTTACCTTGCATTGCCAGAACCGGTTGTGAAAATGAATTGATTTCATTACGAATATCCCAACTTTTGAACGAGGGATTCAGCCAGGTATTTGCCCATGCATAAAAGAGGTCTTTGGTCTTTTCTCCATGAATGCGGTACAAACCATCCAGTTTTCCCGCTTCAAATGCTTCAATTGCGGGGTGAATTCCTGCCAACGTTTCATCTTCCACAAAGGTATGTGCAGCCATTGTTGCAAGCGCTTGCAGGTTCTTTATGGTTCTGGAGGCTAAGATCAAAGCGATACTTCCACCGTCACTATGACCGATTAAGATGATTTTCTGATCCGGATTCAGTACTTCTTTCAGAACTTCCTGTGTTTCATCTGCGTACTGATGGAGGTAACGGATGTCGCGTATTCCGGATAGGGGGCCGGATTTTCCATGACCGCTTCGTTCAATAACGATTCCGGGCAGGTCTAATGAATTGCATAATTCCGAAGGAAAGCTTTTCCATTGCACAATGCTTCCTAAAGCCTCATGCAGAAATACCAAAACGGGTTTGGATCCACTCAGCAGGTGCGTATTGATCCATTGGATATTGATTTCTTTTATTCCTAAACGAATGATTTTTTCCATATGGTAAAGTTCAATAGTTGAAAAATGTTCAAAAGTTTAAAGCGAATTATGCCAATTCGGTTCGTTTATATAGCTCTTTTTTGAATCTGTTGAACCGTTTAAACTCTTTGAACTCTTGAACTTGTCAGATCACTAAAAAGAAAAACCACCAGCCGCATGACTAATGGTTTTTCCGAAATGATGATGATTTATTCGACTAGTTCTTTACGCGTTCTACGTAAACACCTGTTCGTGTATCTACTTTAATGATTTCACCCATATCGATGAAAAGCGGAACTTTTACTTCAGCACCTGTTGCGATAGTTGCAGCTTTCATAGAGTTTGTAGCAGTATCTCCTTTAACTCCCGGTTCTGTGTAAGTTACTTCAGAAATCAAGTACATGGGTAATTCAACTACTAATGGAACTTCATCGTTTGCATCATACAAGATGTTACAAACCATTCCCTCCAATAAGAACGCAGGTTTTTCGATCATTTTTGCAGGAATCGTAACTTGCTCAAATGTTTCATTATTCATGAAAATGAAATCCTGATCTTCCTGGTACAAGTATTGATATTCACGGTTTTCAACACGAACGATCTCAATCTTGTGTCCTGCAGAAAATGTATTGTCAATTACTTTTCCAGTTTCAATGATTCGCATTTTTGTACGTACGAAAGCTGGACCTTTTCCAGGTTTTACATGCTGGAATTCAATAATCTGACTGATTTTATCATTGAATTTGATACACAATCCGTTGCGGATATCTGCTGTAGTTGCCATGCCTCTTTTTTATTGTTTTCGGGCGCAAATATAACCAAAATTTCATGGAAAGGTTATTAAAGTTAATGTGTTGAATGAAAATAGAGTATAAGTTTTTGCCAGAAATATATGTGAAATCGAGCAGATTAAATTATTTGGCACGCAGAATTATATAGATTCGCAGATATTCTAAAATTGGGTTTACCAGAATCCTAAAATTAACGTTTCCTAAGACAATCTGCTAGGATAGCTCAAATAATTCGATTACTTTTGTTGTCATTATGACGGTTTTACCTTTATTTCTAAGTGATGTCGGCGGTTCGGAGATCGTTTTGATCTTACTGGTTATATTGATGTTTTTCGGTTCAAAGAGCATTCCGGGAATTGCACGCACCATGGGTAAAACGATGCACCAAATCCGACAGGCTTCACAAGATGTTCAAAACGAGATAAAGAAATCGACAGGTGACGTGAAGGCTGATTTTGATCTTCAGAAAATGGTTCGTGAAACAACTGACATCATTGAAAAACCACTTTTGGAAGAATCGGTGAAAATGGACCAGATCATTCAAACTCCGACTCAATTCTCTAAACCTTTTGGTATGCCGAATCCTTCATCACCGGCTGTTTCTGTACCGGATGACGGTCCAACATTGGATCAACCGGTAGAGGAACCGAATAAAGATTTGGCGCAGGAATAAAAGGCACTTCGACTACGCTCAGCGACCTTTTATTTGTACTCAATCCTAATCCTTAACGGTGACTGAGCGGAGTCGAAGGCAACATTATTAGCTTGTCATTTGAAACACCAGATCCTGGTAAACCTGTGCGTTTCCTTTTTGGATGTATTCGATTTCATCCAGGCCGCCCATCGCCAGGATAGGGACAAAGGTAAACACTTCGTTTTTCTCAATTTTTCCATATTGATTTATCGCTTTTTTGAACAGGTCTTCCCTAAGCCATAACTTTCGTTCTACTACATTTGGCAAAAAATCGTCCAGGAATTCTTCCATGCTCCAAACCAGGGTTTCTATTTTACGGTATTGAATATCAACCAGGCAAACGTCTTCGTCATCTTCTGTCAATTTCCTGAAATAGAACAGTTCCCCAAAGCCCGAAATCGCAAAGGGAACGTAATTGGGAACTTCTCTTCCGAGCCAGGTCCACAAACTGTCTTCAAAATCTGCCGGATTGACAAATTCAATCAGTCCGTCGTTGTATTTTCCAAGTCCGCTGGTTTTCCATACCTCAATCAATGATTCCGGAACTTTGTTTTTATATCGTTCAAGTGTTTCTGCCGCTGCAGGAATGCAACCTGCAGCGGGTTTGAATTCTTTTTTAAAATTTTCAAGCATATTTTAAAATTGAAAATGGGCAATTGAAAATGTCAAAAGTTGGATTTTGCTTCGGGGTTTGATTCAATCTTTTAAATTGATACATTTTCAATTCTCAATTGATTAATCTTCATCCTCGTAAGTCACTTCCTTCAATTTGAAATCTTTCCGGATCTCAGGGTGCGAGATCTCTCCGCCGGAATTTCCTACTTCTTTTGCAAAGTAAGCTGCAATAACCCCAACTATCAATACAATAATTGAAGCAGGCATAGCCATGGATTTTTTCTTGAATTCCAGGAAAAGTGCGATAAGGGATAAAGCCATAATTCCCCACATGATCGGCATGAGTTCTTCTGCGTGTTCTTCGTGGATATGGATCAATGTTTCAGTTTCTTCTCCGTTTTCCAATGTTTGCTGAATAGCTTCGGGGCAATCCTGTGAAATAGTACGTTGTTCAACTGCTTCTTCTACAAAATGTTCGGCTCCTTCACCGGTTGCATCTGAAATTTGTGCTGTAATTCCGGCTATAACAAAGAGTAATAATCCTACACGTCTGGTTACGGAAGATTTTGCAAGGATTCCGATCAGGAGAACAATGATCCCGAAAATCAATCCGATAATTGGAAAATGGTTGATAATTAAGTGCGAATGTGCTGCGTTCATAATAGTTTAATTTGGGTCGAAAATACAAGAATAAAATTAAAATCTGACTTACAATTCCGTTGAAACACATGGATTTTTTAATCGTTCAAAATGTGAGCAAGCCTTTCACCTACTAATGAGCCGATTGCAACACCCATTCCTCCAAGACGAACTCCAACTGCAGTATTTGGATTGATCTTTTCAATGATCGGACCCTTTTCAGTGCCAACTCCCATTGTTCCGGACCATCGGTAATCAATGGTGAAACCCGTATCCGGGAGAATGTTTTCCGTTAAAAGGTTTTCCAGTGCGTTCTGGATTAATTCCGTTTGATCTAATTCAAATGTGTTTTCGGCCTTAAAGTCCAGGTTTCTGCCGCCACCAAACAGAATTCGGTTTCCGACATGCCTGAAATAATAATAACCTTTATCCAAATGGAATGTTCCTTTTGCCCGGAGGTCTTTGATTTCCGAAGTAACCAAAACCTGCGCTCTTGCGGGTTCTACAGCTAATTGCGGAAGCAGTTTTTTTGCAAAACCGTTAATGGTGATCCCTGCTTTTTTCGATCTGATTTCTCCGTAATTCGTTTCGATGACTACTTCGTTCGAATCTGGATAAATCGCCGTCACTTCAATTCCGTTGAGTACGATGATGTGGTTTTTTGCAAGCTCCCGTTGGGTTGCCAGGAGTAATTTCCCGGTGTCGATTGCACCTTCCAGCCGGTTGAAATAACCACCTTCAAAGCCTTTGAACCCGAATTTTCCGTTTACATTTTTCTCAAATGAATAACAGTCTTTCTTACCACAAATAAATTCGATCTGCTGGTTTAAATAATCCAGTTTCGGATGATAAACTGCTAAATCTTCTTCGTTTGTGATCAGGTCGTAAGAACCACAGTTTTCGTAGTTTAAATCTTCTTTTGAAAAGCGTTGGAGCAAGCGCTCCAGGCCTTCATAACGCAATTTTACTGTATTCCAAACGCGTTCTTCCGAAACGTAAGCCAAATCGTCCAGCAGTTCGGTTACACTGCCGAAACATGCAAATCCTGCGTTCTTTGTACTGGCTCCTAGTGGCAGATAGCTGCGCTCCAAAATCACGATTTTCGCATCCGGATTTTGTCTTCTGAGTTCCA
>CBFGPJ010000161.1:0-6848 GCA_965650615.1 uncultured Fluviicola sp.
AATAGTAATACGATACTACCTAAGATTAGTTTGTTTTTCATCATCAAGTAATTTAGTGCGAATCTATTAATTTTCAGTTAATCGCAGGATTATTTCGCCAGTTTTTTTGTTTCTGCAACAATTTTCGCTTTCAATCCTTCGGATACCTGTACCAATGGAAGGCGCATAAAAGGCTTCATCCAACCCAATTCCTCCAAAGCAATTTTCACTCCGCCCGGGTTTCCTTCTGCGAAAAGCAATTTCGTAACCGGTAAAAGATCGTAATGGAACTTTCTGGCCGTTTCAAAATCGCCATTCAGTGCACTTGTAACCATTTGGCTAAATTGTTTCGGGAATGAATTTGCCACAACTGAAATAACACCATCAGCACCGGCAGCAATCAACGGTAAAGTGATCGCATCATCACCTGAAAGCACCAGGAAGTTTTCTGGTCTGCAACGAATGATCTCCATGATCTGTTCCATATTCCCGGAAGCTTCTTTCATTGCTACAATATTTTTGATCTCTGCCAATTCCAATGTTGTTTCGGCAAGCACATTCGATCCTGTTCTTCCCGGAACATTGTACAAAATAATCGGCAAATCTGTTTCTGAAGCCAGCGCTTTGTAATGAGCTACATATCCGGCCTGAGTCGGCTTATTGTAATAAGGTGCAACAGACAAAATTCCATCCACTCCTTTCGGAATGTTTTTGAATGCTTCAATAACCGACATTGTATTGTTTCCTCCCGCTCCATAAACGATCGGCAATTTTCCGTTGTTCTCTTCCAAAACTGTTTCCAGCACCTGTTTCTTTTCGTTGCTATTTAAAGTTGGAGACTCACCGGTAGTTCCCTGCACTACCAGATAATTAGTACCACCGGCAATTTGTTCCTGTACTAATCTGCACAATGCCGGAAAATCAATTGACATATCTGCATTAAATGGTGTAACCAATGCAACTCCGGCTCCTTTAAATAGATTCATTTGTATTTGTTTTTAAACAGTAAAAAGTCGGATCAAAATTACGGATTTTTCAGGCGATTGACTGTTTGGATGAGAAATTTTTCATTTTGTTAGAAAATAGTACAAATCATCAAACCTTAATCGCCCTCCTGCGTCTATGCTGTTCGCATGACGCCGAAAGCTTTTGCGCAAGCATAGAAGGAATTGACCCCCCATTTAATTTGAGGAGATCATCGCCAGGAACTCATCTTCCGAAATGATCGGAATTCCCAAAGAACTTGCTTTTTCCAATTTAGCAGGCCCCATATTTTCTCCTGCCAAAACGTAATTGGTTTTCGCAGAAATAGATCCTACATTTTTACCCCCATTCTTTTCGATCAGATTTTTGATCTCGTCCCGGCTGAATTTGGCAAACACACCGGAAACCACGAATGTTTTCCCTTCCAGTTCATTGGAATCAAGCGCAACTTCTTCAATCTCAAATTGAATTCCCGCCGCTTTCAAACGATCAATCGTTTGAATTGCACGTGGGTCCTGGAAGAATTGCTGTACTGCAATAGCGATCTTCTCCCCAATCTCATCCACTGCAATCAACTCCTCATATGTCGCTTTTGCAATGGCATCGATATTTTTTAATGCATTGGCCAATTTCTTCGCCACTGTTTCTCCCACAAAGCGAATACCCAATGCAAAGAGTACTCGTTCAAACGGAACCTCTTTCGAATTTCGGATCCCTATGATCAGATTATTCGCCGACTTATCCGCCATACGATCCAAATTTACAACCTGATCAAAGGTTAAATCGTACAAATCGGCCACATTGGTCACCAAACCTTTTTTGTACAACAGATCGATTGTTTCCGCTCCAAGTCCATCGATGTTCATTGCTTTCCTGGAAATAAAATGTTCCATGCGGCCTTTTACCTGTGGTGGACAAACCAGGTCATTCAGGCAATAATGTTGTGCTTCTCCTTCCCTGCGATGCAATTCGGAGCCACATTCCGGACAATGTTCAATAAAAATGATTTTTTGAGCGTTCGATTGCCGGGAACCGGTATTCACTCCAACAATTTTTGGAATGATCTCTCCTCCTTTTTCAACAAACACCTCATCTCCCAGGTACAAATCGAGTTTTTCTATTTGATCCGCATTGTGCAAAGAAGCTCTTTTAACTACTGTTCCGCCCAGCAAAACCGGTTTCAAATTTGCAACTGGGGTAATCGCACCAGTTCTTCCAACCTGGTAAGTCACTTCTTCCAAACTGGTAGAAACGCGTTCTGCCTTAAATTTATATGCAATTGCCCAACGGGGTGATTTTGCAGTAAAACCTAAATCTGCCTGCTGATCGTAATTATTTACCTTAATCACAATTCCATCAATGTCGAACGGGAGGTTGTAGCGTTCCTTATCCCAATAATGAATAAATTCCATGATCTCTTCAATCGAGGACATCTTTGCAATATACCTGTTCTTTTCCTGGGGTGTCTTGAATCCCCATTCATGTGCCTTTTGAACACTTTCCAGGTGAGATTCCATATTCAAATCATCTCCATACACACCATATAAATAACAATCCAAACCTCTTTCTGCAACCACTTTCGAATCTTGCGATTTCAATGTTCCGGAAGCCGAATTTCGTGGATTTGCGAAAACCGGTTCTCCCAATTCTTCACGCTGCCGGTTCATTGCATCAAAATTTGCCCTTGGAAAAAAGATCTCACCACGGACCTCAAAATCATCCGGGTAATCCCCCTTGAGTGTTAAAGGAACTGTCCGAATGGTTTTTACGTTTGCAGAAATATCTTCTCCCTTAGTTCCATCTCCACGTGTTACGGCGCGTGCAAATTTTCCATCTACATACCGGATCCCGATTGCCACACCATCGTATTTCAATTCACAGACGTACTCAATTGGCCCGCTTGCCAATTTTTTCAGACGTTGTTCCCAATCAATAATTTCTTCCTCGGAATACGAATTCGACAGGGAAAGCATTGGGAATCTGTGCACCACTGTCTCAAATTTTTTGGTAATGTCTCCACCTACCCGTTTTGTCGGACTTAATTCGGATGCAAATTGTGGAAATTCAGCCTCCAGGTCCTGAAGTTCTTTCAAAAGCACATCAAATTCATAATCAGAGATGACAGGATTACTTTCGACATAATAGCTGTAATTATGTTGTGTTAATTCCTTGCTTAATTGTTCTATTCTTTTTTGTGCCGTGACAGGATCCATATTGAAAATTTTCGATTATCAAAAATAATCGAATAATTACGAATCGACCTAAAGCTATTCAATTTTCAACACCTTATAACAACTACTCTTTATTCTCCACCTACTTTTTTCCAAGTCAAAAAAAGTAGGCAAAAATGCCTTTGCCCAATTACAACCTTCAGCCGACCAGCCGATACAGACCACTCTACGCAAAGACGGGATCAGGATCCAAAATGCAAATCACAATCGTTTTACAAACGCTGCGATTTAGCACTTTCCGGGATTGGTAACTGCATCGGCTGGTTGGCAATCCTTTATAACAATCAGTAGGACAGGTAACAATTTGTAATTCTATAAAATTTCTACCGATTGAGTAATTGGGCGTGTCCGTTAGTCAATTATCATCCGATCTTCTCGAAAGATCAGTTCTTCAAACCTCTTAACAAGCATATCTAAGCGAATTCCGCATCCACCTTAATTTTAATAGCTTCTTTCGTAACGGGGTGTGTGAATTGCAGGAACTGGGCGTGCAAATGAAGCCGGGATTCTTTACTTCCATACAAATCGTCGCCGATAATCGGGGCATTCAAACCAAGTACATGAGCCGAATGAACGCGGAGTTGATGTGTTCTCCCGGTAATCGGGTAAAAATAGATCAGGGTTTGGTTATTTCTTCTTTCTACAACTTCCCATTTGGTTACAGCTCGTTTTCCATGTTCATAGCAAACCAATTGACGTGGCCTGTCATCCAAATCTACACGCAACGGTAAATCGATCGTACCGGAATCTTCCTTTACCATCCCGTCCAACAGGGCCACATATCGTTTTTGCACATTGCGCTTAATGAATTGTTTTTGCAGGTGCATGTGGACTTTCTTGTCTTTCGCCAGAACCAGTATTCCCGAAGTAGACATATCCAGACGGTGAACAATCATTGGACCGGTCGCATGCGGGTACTTTTCTTTCATGCGGGTGTAAACCGAATCTTCGATGTTTTTTCCGGGAACGGATAGAAATTCCGCCGGTTTATTGACAATTACCAAGTAATCGTCTTCAAAAACGATTTCCAGTTCTTTATTTTCGGCAGGGTTTTGAAGCATCGGATTCTCATCTGTTTCCAAACCTTCAAGCATATGACCCAGAATCGGTTCGCATTTTCCACGACAAGCCGGATAAACCTGTTTGTGCACGCGTACTTCGGATTTCGGGGATGCTCCCCACCAAAACTCACCCAAACAAAGCGGTTTCAATTCATGTTCGAATGCGTATTGCAGTAATTTGGGAGCCGCACATTCTCCGGCACCAGCAGGTGGTTTGTGGTCAATGGTATTTTGAAAAATGCTTTGCAGGCTTCTTCTTTCCTTTTTGGCATTGAGAAAGAAATATGAATCGAAAATTTCACCTTGCAGGGCATTTGACATGTTTTTGCGCTTTTCGCGCAATTCATTCAGTTGATTTTCAAATGATTCAAGCACTTCATTTAAAGAAGTGATCTTTTTCTTATTTGTATCCGTAAAATCCTTCAAAAAGTATTGTTCACGGATCGATTGCTTTCTCAGGTCTTCCAAAAGTGTTTCCAACTCCTGTTCGTTCAATCCGGTTGCCTGTTCGCGGATACGTTTCCGTTCCGCTTTTGCGGCCTTGATCTCTTGTTTGTACTTCTGAAGCTCTTCCTGGTAAGCTTTCGTTGTTTTTTCGAAATCCGATTTTGCCTTTAAATAAGTCTCTTCTTTTTCAAGCCGGTCAATTTCAATGGTTACTTCATTGATAATGACTTCCTCTTTTCGGAAGAAACCTGTTGAATCGAGTAAATCGAAAACCGGTGGAACGAAATAATCAAACTCATTGGAATCGGCCAGTTTACCTGAAAACGCAGCCAAAAAGCCCAATTCTCCCTGTTTATTCTGCACCACAAGCACTCCAAACATCTTGCCGATAACCAATCCTTCCTGTTTCTCATTTAATCCGAAATTATGCTCCCATTCCGTTTGAGTTTCTAGGTAATCCTGAAGCTGTGCCATTGCAATGACAGCCAGTTCATGCGGATCGTAATAAAAAGGAAAAGTGAATTTTTCAGGGAGTGAAATCGATGAAAGATCAGAATTAAAAGGAATAAATTTGGAGTTTACTTTTGACATGTTCTTTGAACTGAGTGCAAAGATACATCAGAATTGAGAATGAACAATTGAAAATTGAAAAGAGGTAGATGAAGTCTGATCTATTAATGAATGTTTCAACATCCTGTTAAAGTATTGCTTCAACTCTGACGTAATATTGCGTTATTACGTCAAATTGTAAAAAAGAGCGGTTAATCTGAGAAATTAATTCTCACATGTGTCCCGTCGCAATACGGTTTATTGGATGATGCTCCGCACCTGCAAAACGCTGTTACCTTACTTTCCTTTACTTCTTCCGAACCCGCATGTTTCACTGTCAGATTTCCATATACGAGTAAAGGTCCATTCGGTAATGTTTCCACTACATTCGATTGATGTACTTCCTTCTGCTCATCTTTCAAGCGATAACTTAAGGCACCACTCGGGCACTTGTCAACCTGCTTTATTATTTCGGCCGTAGAAGCTCCTTCCACTTTGATCCAGGGCTTTGTATTTGGCTGAAAAACATTTGGAAGGCCGGTCGCTTTTTTCCAGCAAATTGTAGAATGGATACAACTTTCCGGTTTCCAAATAATGGTCACTTCTCCATTAGAATATTCCTTAACAATCGGTTTGTCAGACATGAGTATGAAATTCAAATTAAATAAGATTAAAGGTACGAAATCATTGAATAGTATCAAGACTGTTGGAGTCAAGAGTCAAGACTTATCTGAAAAATTGCGTTATTGTACTAACTATGTAATTAACGTAGGAGTTGTGCCTTCAGCATACGGTCCTTTCCCTGTAAATCTTTCCTGATTTCGACCCTATGAAAACCGAGACTTTCAACTATTGCTTTTGTTTCCAGGGCATAATTTTCGTGCAGTTCAAAAAACAAATATCCTCTGTTATTTAAACTTTTCGCAGCATATTCGGCACGTGCACGGTAAAACAACAGTGGATTCTCATTGGGAACAAAAAGGGCCAAATCGGGTTCAAACGCGGTAACATTCTCATGCATACATTCTTTTTCAATCCATGGAATATAAGGAGGATTCGAAACAATGATATCTACACTTTCTGTCTTTTCAGCTTCCAGGGCATTCTGCAACTCAAATTTCACATCCAGTTCCAATTCATTTGCATTTGAAAGTGCAATTTCAAGCGCCTCAGGAGAAAGATCCATTCCTCTAACTTCAGAATCGATATTCCGGTTTTTAAGAGCCAGTGCAATACATCCGGACCCCGTGCACCAATCTTCTATTTTCAAATTCTTTTGATCCGAAATTGTTTCCTGGATCCAGGCAACCAATTCTTCCGTTTCGGGGCGAGGAATTAATACACCGGGAGCAACTCCAATCCTCAAACCATCGAAATAGGTAAAACCAATAACATATTGAACCGGTTCTCCTGTTTGAAGCCGGGAAGAAATTTGAGTCAATTCTTTCAACTGAGTTTCAGAAAGGTCTATTTCTTTAGAAAACAGTAAGACGGAACGGTTAAATTCGAAAATATCTTCCAAAATCAGCAAAAGGATATTCCGCGCTTCTCTTTCTGAATAAAGATTTGATAATTTATCCGTCCAAATGGAAGTAAG
>CBFGPJ010000162.1:0-6833 GCA_965650615.1 uncultured Fluviicola sp.
ACCGCAAGGACACTCTACTTCCGGGTCTCATGAGCGTTATAAAGATACTGCACGGTTGCAATGGGAATCTGATTTTGATTGTATTAACAAATTCAAAGAATGGATCCTGAATTTTGATGCAGACGGTCAAAAATTAGCTACAGAAGAAGAACTGGCGCAAATAGCTAAAGAAGCAAAAGAATACGTAAACGAGCAAAAGAAAGAAGCTTGGGCGATGTTTACGCAAGATTTAAAACAAGATTTGGATCGCGCAGTAGCCGTTTTGGAAAACTTAGCGAATGAAAGTTCAAACGGTGTTTTCATCAAAAAAGAGATCGAAACACTTCAAAAAACAATGAACCCGATCAGAAAAGACATCTTCAATACCGTTCGAAAAGTATTGCGTCTGGTTCGGGATGAAAACAGCGCTGCCAGAACTGCACTAATTGCCTGGTTGAAACAGGAAACTGAAAACAATGCAGATCGCTACAGCAGCTACTTGTATTCCAATTCGGAAAACAGCGCATTAAAAGTGAATGCAGTTGCACCGGCTTATGACGGAAGCGGACACATGGAAGACGGAAGAATTATCCTGCGGGATAACTTTAAGGCAATCTTCGAAAAACACCCGGAAGCATTGATCTTCGGAGAAGACGCAGGGAAAATCGGAGGTGTAAACCAATCTTTGGAGGGTCTGCAGGAGCAATTCGGAAAATTACGCGTTTCAGACGTTGGAATCCGCGAATGCACCATCATTGGTCAGGGAATTGGAATGGCAATGCGTGGTTTGCGTCCGATCGCAGAAATTCAATACCTGGATTACCTGCTTTACGGAATTCAGATCATGTCTGATGATTTGGCAACGGTACAATACAGAACAAAAGGCGGACAAAAAGCACCATTGATCGTTTCCACACGCGGACACCGCCTGGAAGGAATCTGGCACAGTGGATCACCGATGGGAATGATCATTAATTCCATTCGTGGGGTTCATGTGTGTGTCCCAAGAAATATGACAAAAGCTGCTGGTTTCTATAATACATTAATGCAGGCAGACGAACCGGCTTTGGTAATCGAACCGTTGAACGGATACCGCATTAAAGAAGAAATGCCGACAAACATCGGAAGCTTCACTACTCCACTCGGAATTCCTGAAATTGTAACAGAAGGAACAGATTTGACAATCGTTTCCTACGGTTCTACATTCAATTTGTGTGAAGTAGCAACAAAATCGCTGACTGAAATGGGAATTTCGGTTGAATTGATCGACGCACAAACCTTACTTCCATTTGATATCAATGGAATGGTAACAGAGTCATTGAAGAAAACAAACCGTTTACTGATTGTTGACGAAGATGTAAGTTCCGGAGCTACGGCATTCTTATTAGACCAAATTTTGGTAAAACAGGGCGGTTATGCTCATCTGGACTCGGCTCCGGTAACATTAAGTGCGAAAGACCACCGACCGGCTTATGGAACAGACGGGGATTATTTCTCCAAACCAAGTATTGACGATATCGTTGAAGCAGCTTATTCCATTATGAACGAAGCAGACCCAACAGCTTTCCCTTCGATTTACTAATGAAGATTTGAAAAGAACTGCGGGCATATTGAGTATCATTTTCGTAATTGCCTTGCTATGGAAGGATATTGCGGCATTCTCATGGAACATTTGGTTTTACAACAACCAGGTCGAACTCGCAGCTAAATATTGTGTCAATAAGAAAAAAACGATGCTTCATTGTGACGGTAAATGTTATTTGGCAAAGCAATTGAAGAAATTGGAACAGGATCCCGATAACTATCGGGAAAAGAAAAATCAACCTGTTCCAAAAATGCCTTTCAAACTAAAGGAAAACTTCTGGAATTCCGATTCCCAGGTTATCGCTGCTTTTGAAGCAAACATTCTTGAACTTCTTTCGGAAAAAACAACCGCTTTCTTTTACCAAAACACCGAACTGAATTCCTTTTCAGGTTCCGTTTTCCACCCGCCGATACTCGGTTGATTTTTTCTTAGAACTGATTTCAGGACTTTTACGCTAAAAGTTTCAGAAAACAAGAGAATGAAGCGCAACCGAACCCATGTTTGAGTCAACTTGTCCAAACCGATTTTAATCGGATTGGGTAACAAATTAGACGAGTTTGGGTAAGAGACAGTAAAACTGTCGAAGACGAAGAGCCGTTTATAAAACGAAAGCTCTGAGGAAGTTGCGAAATGACTCGTCGTTTTCAAACTTTTGAGTACAGTCCTAGACTTTTTGGCTCCACCTTTTTTGGCAATGAAAAGAGCCAGCAATGCTGGTAAAGACGAAGGCTTTGCCTGACAAAGGCAAATAAGCCGAGGTAAGGTGGAAACTTCAGAGATCGTTCCAATTAATCTTTATTCAAAATATTTAATACAGCATCATGAAAAAAAGTTTCCTCTTTTTCGTGTGCCTTGTCGTGTACCAAACCGCGCTGTCTTGCGACGTCTGCGGGTGCGGAGCTTTTAACTCCACACATGGTTTGGGAACATTGGCACAAGGCAACCGAACGAGCATTGGACTCAATTATCAATACCGTCTGTACAAAAGTGAGCACCCGGAAGTTTTCGGGAACGGCATCGAACACAGTACGGACTATTTTCAGCGATTGGATGTAACGGGACAATTGCGTATTTCCAAAAGATGGCAACTGCAGCTTTCTCTTCCGATTGGATTTAACAAGCATGTTGCAGACGATACCACTTCTCAGAAAAACGGATTGGGAGACCCGATATTGATGGTCAACTTTTTCCTTTTCGACAAGCAGGACAGTTTGCAAACCCGCCGGTTTCGCTGGATTGCAGGAGCAGGAATAAAAAGTCCTGTCGGAAAATTCACACGTCCCGATGATGTCGATTTGTATCTCTATCCGGGGACAGGGACCTTTGATGCCGTGTTTCAAAATTCCTTCTTCTTTCAAAAAAAGAAATGGAGTTTGTTACAAACAGCTCAATACATTCTTCGGGGCGAGAACAAATACAAATACATTCCGGGATCTTTATTCAGTGCCAGTCTTTTCGCACAATATAAATTCAGGACCTGGGGTGTTTATGCCGGAGCGCAATACTCCTGGAGCGGTGTCGATTACCTGAACCGGAAAGCAATTTCCAGTTCTCCCACTCAAGGGCAGATTTTAACCGGAATCGTTGGAGCATCTGTCCAATTTAACTCATGGGTAATCCAGGGGAACTATCATGTTCCGATTGCTCAAAACCTGGGAGATGGAAACTCCCGTCAAAAAACAGCATGTAGTATTTCACTTAATTATTTTTTCAATTAGATATGAAACCATTTTTAATTACAGCAATTCTTGTAAGCAGTATCTCTTTAACGGCCTGCAAAAAGGATAAATCAACAGACGAAAGTACCGAACACGAAGACCATCCGACTGCGGTTATTACCATCACTTCACCGAATGAAAACGACACCATCCAGGGAAACTTTTCAGTTACGGGAACAATCGTCGGAACTGCAAATCTTCACGGATACCAGGTCACGGTAACCAATACATTGAATGATTCGATCATTTACCAGAACGACGTTCATGACCATTTGGCAAATTTCACGATTAATCAAGCAGTAACCCATAACTATACAGCTTACACTCCATTCAAACTGGAAGTAGTTGCTGCTTTGGACCACGACGGAAATACCGCTTCAAAGACTGTTCATTTCGTTGTACATTAATGAATATGGATTGAAAATTATGTAGGTACGCGACGCATGGAGATTAATCACAATACGCAACCATTTTTTTTTGCCACAGATACACAGATAATTGGAGGCGCTTACCAGTCGCCTCTTTCTTTGTAAAACCTATAAATGGCTGATATTTTTAAAAAGCAAGTGCGGTAGCCGAGCAAAAGAATCTGCGCATCTGTGGTAAAATAGAAAGTAATGTGCTTGAAAAATGGCTTGGGGGCAAATAATACATATGTCGCGGCGCATCGCGTGCCTACTGTTTTCATACATATCATATCAATCATTTCCTTATTTTTGTTCGCCATGACAAAAAAAGAAAAAGCGCAATACGTGATCGATGAGTTGGAGAAATGCTACCCGCAAACTCCGGTTCCTTTAGACCATTGGGATGCATACACCTTATTAATCGCTGTCTTACTTTCAGCACAATGCACAGATGAGCGTGTAAACAAGATCACTCCCGCTTTATTCAAACGCGCTTCCCGTCCGCAGGATATGATCAAATTGTCTGTGGAAGAAATAAGAGATATCATCAAACCCTGCGGCCTTTCTCCAAGAAAATCCCAGGCCATTTACGACCTGTCACATTTGATCATTGATAAACACAACGGAGAAGTTCCGCAAACTTTTGAAGAATTGGAGGAATTGCCCGGAGTTGGTCACAAAACAGCATCCGTTGTGATGTCACAGGCTTTCGGTGTACCCGCTTTTCCTGTCGATACGCACATTCATCGTTTAATGACCCGTTGGGGATTGACAAGCGGTAAGAATGTAGAAGAAACCGAGCGCGATGCGAAGAAACTCTTCCCGCGCGAGTTGTGGAATAAACTGCATCTGCAAATCATCTTTTACGGTAGAAGCCACTCTCCTGCCCGTTCGCCTAAACGTGATGTGGATTACATTACGGCGGCAATCGGAACTAAGAAAGCATTGGAGGAATTGAGGTAATGTTCATTCGGAATTCCACAAAGGAATCTCTGAAAACAGTTCATTTAAACACTTTCTACCCGTTGGGTCATATCTTGCAGGTTCAGACTCAATCTCACAATACTATCTTCCTCAGCAATCAGATCATGGGGTATATGCCCTTCTAATGACAGCATCATCCCTCTTTTTAAAAGAATGCGTTCCTTTTCCACCCCGAAATCAATCGCTCCTTCCAAAACCTGTACTATAATCGGAAAAGGAGCCTTGTGCTCTTTCATCTCCTGTCCTTTTCGAAAAACAATCCGGATCTCTTTAGCATAGGGAGTTTTGACCATTACCTTAATTGCAGGTTTTGTTTGTTCTTCATACTGAAGATCATCGTAAAAAGATATTATTTGCCTAATCATTTACGTTTGTATTTTGTTCAAATTCAACAACCTGATTCAAACTGATTAAATAAAAGCACACCCGAACAAATCAATAAAACAACTTTTACCAATTCTAGTATTACATAATAAAAATGCAGGTTCGAACGCGGTATCGAACTCCCCTTTATATGTAATTCTGCACGAGCATCCAATGCGGGCAGTAACCAAACAGTTTGCAAAAGGAGAATAACAAGCGGAACAAAATAACATAGACTTCCGGTCAGGGCCATTTTCTGCTTAAAAACAAAGTAACAAACCACCAGCGTCAATGCAAAAAACCATTCTACCTTGTTAAGTGCACTAAAAACCAAGCGCCCGATCCCGAGCCCCAAAGCACGCGTTATTCCCGGAGCCCGGAATTTTAACCAGGCTTCCATAAAACTAATCGCACACACAAAACCGATCCAAAGAAAGGTAGCTCCAATTGAAAAGGAATATTCCATCATTTTTATATTTCAATAGTTAACACTTTGTCATAGTGCTCTGAACAAAAATAAGAATATTTTTATTTCGGACAAAAATATCCGAAATAAAACAACAACCTAAATTATTCCAAAAACCGGCTCAATTTTCATCTTTGGCTTCTGCTTCCAGTTTCTATTTATTCTGACTCATCCAGTAAAAAACAAGGATTTAAACGTTCGCAATTCGTAATTTTACAACATGATTTCAGTAATAGTAACATACCAGGTAAAGCCTGAGTTTGCAGAGCAAAACAAAGTAAACATTCAGTGTTTTCTAAATGATTTCGAACAATTGGCTGCCACGAAATTCAAGTACAGTGTATTCGTAAAAGAAGACGGTGTCTCATTCGTTCATTATTCCCAATATGCAGACGAAATGATGCAAAATGAACTTTTAAATGTTCCCTCATTCAAGGCTTTCCAGGAAATGCGTGACGCAAGCGGATTAAACGGTTCACACCATGTCGAAGTGCTTCAATCATTGGGCTCAAAAGGAAATTATCAATTATAAATGAATCAATTATCAAGCTCTTGATAATTGATAATTCCTTTCATTGATAATTATTTTAACGCTTTCTTCAACGCTTCGGGATCCAATTGTTTTTCCCAGCGCGCTACAACAATGGTTGCAACTGCATTTCCGATAAAATTGGTTAAAGCCCGGCACTCTGACATGAATTTATCTATTCCAAGAATCAGAGTAATTCCAACAACTGGAATATCCGGTACAACCGCCAGTGTGGCAGCCAGTGTAATAAATCCGGCTCCCGAAACTCCGGCCGCTCCTTTGGAACTCAGCATAGCAACCAATAACAACAATACCTGCTGCTGAAACGACAGGTCCACATCACAGGCATGTGCTATAAAAAGCGCCGCAAGTGTCATATAAATATTTGTTCCATCAAGATTGAAAGAATATCCGGTAGGAACCACCAAGCCAACTATCTGATTAGAGCATCCTGCATTTTCCAGTTTTTTCATTAATCCCGGCAACGCAGGTTCAGAAGAACTGGTGCCCAGTACCAGCAGTAATTCATCCTTCAGGTAACGAAGTAATTTGAAAATATTGAACTTGTTGTACCAGGCAACTGCTCCCAAAATAACCACAACAAAGAATCCCGAAGTAGCATAAAACAAGCCGACCAATTTACCAAGACTCCAAAGTGTATCCAATCCATATTTACCAATTGTAAATGCCATTGCTCCAAATGCACCGATTGGTGCCAGTTTCATAAGCATTTCAACAATTTTAAAAATCGGATGCGATAATGCATTGAGAAAATCCAGGACCGGTTTGCTTTTCGGCATAG
>CBFGPJ010000163.1:0-6831 GCA_965650615.1 uncultured Fluviicola sp.
TAAATGATACCTTAAGCCAGATTACTGTTACTCCATCTGTGCCGACACTTTACAGTGTGAGTGTTTCAGATGTGTGTGTTACGGTTGATACAAATGTACAGGTTGATTTCTATGCTGTTCCAATAGCGCAATTTGTTACTGATGCGGCATCCGGATGCAGTCCTTTGAATACTACGTTCTCCAATGATTTGGGAATTACGAATCTTCAGAATTGTACCTGGACATTCTCTGACGGACAAACATTCACCGGTTGTGGAAGCATTAATGCAACATTTACGACACCGGGATGTTATGATGTGGTTTTCACCGGAACAACAACGGATGGTTGTCCTGTTACCGGCGATTTCACTGCTGCAATCTGTGTTTACGATAATCCGACAGCAAACTTTACGTACTCTCCGCAGTTACCAACCGAACTGGATAATCAGGTACAATTTACAAGCTTGTCTTACGGAGCAACTTTATTTGACTGGACATTCGGAACTTCCTATGGAACTTCCACCAGTATGAATCCGTCACGTACTTTCACAGGGATTAACCCGGACGAGGTTGTAAATGTTTGTTTGCTGGTTACTTCAGAATACGGTTGTATGGATTCAATCTGCAGACCGATCAAGTTCTACAGTGATCTGTTGGTTTGGGTTCCGAATACGTTTACACCGGATGGAGATGAATTTAATAACGTCTTCAAACCTGTTTTCTCAAAAGATCGCATGATTGAAAATTACACTTTGATGATCTTTAACCGTTGGGGAGAATTGATTTTTGAATCCCACAACCCGGAATTCGGATGGGATGGAACGTACCACGGTGAATTCGTTAAAGACGGAACGTATACCTGGAAGATTGATTTGAAAGACGGATTGAAGAACAAGAGCGAGCAATTCATCGGACACGTGAATAAACTGCAATAAATTGAAAAGGTAAAATGTTTTTGAACTGATTTACCTGAACCCTAAAAATAATGAAGCCGTCTGTTTCTCTGGAGACAGACGGTTTTTTGTTTTTATGATTTCCGAATAGGATAATTCGTATACGAAGGACCCGGTGGGTTCATAGGATCAACTTCCCTGCGGGGAATGCATTATAGCCGCTTGATGCAATGTTGCAATATTACCGCAGGTAAAAATTCCAAGACTATTTTTCTTTCAAAAGGAATCATTTGTATTTCTTCGCAGTATGTTTTCCCGACACTATTTTGTGTTTCCAGGTATCCGGAGAATATACTGCAGAAATTTATTTTTGGGAATCTATTTCTTTCTGATTGGTAATCTTTCCAACCTTACATTTAAAACTGAAGGCTTTCATATTTGCTTTAGCTTCTTTTTGCTCGTAAACGATCCCTTCCTTCATGTTCGAAGTGTCAAATCGCCAACTGGCAATCGGGTCGTGGAAGGCATCGTCCATGTCGGTAAAGAAAATGGTTACTTCATCGTTTTCAGAAACTAAAAAACGAAAGACACGCGGTTTTTCCGGAAATACAATGCTGTAATTGTTTCCTTTATGAATGTTTCCGACTTCCAGATCGCCCATTTTGATTGAAAAATCAAGATCCGGAGCATCTGTTCCGAATAAATCATGGTCCCAGGCCTGGCCGTTCTTGTCGAAGGGCTTTACAATCAATGAATCCAGGGCGCATTCGAAGATTTTTGTCAGGGGCTTGTTAAATGTGAAAGCTGCTGATTGTTTGGTTTGCTTGTAAGTTGTATTGAAACCGTCTTTTCCGTAAAGGTCTGCAGAAACATATAGGGTTTGTTTTCCTTCTTTTAGTTTGAGTGCTGCGTAAGGTATGAAAAACACATTGATTACAGGAATTGCTTTTGATTCGGAAAACAGGGCATTACAGCTTTGCTTGAATTCAATGAAATCACCTTTTCCGAAAGCTTTTTGGTAACCAAATGCCGACTTTACCTGGTTGCTGTCCTGGAAAATACTCAGCTTAACCGAGAATTTGGCAGTTAACAACGCATGATTCAGTAAGCTGTCCGATGGATATTTTTTTCGGAGTATTTCGTAATCACAGGCAGCACTAATGCGCAGACCTTTTACTCCGTTTTCAACATAATCGGTTTGGACAACAAGATCCGAAATGATAGGATCTTTACTTTGTGCGAATAAGTTACCTACCGGAGCTAAGACCAGTAAGAAGACTAATGAGTGAATGTGTTTTGTGCTTTTTAGCATCGGATGGATCAATAAGTGTATTCAATTGCGTTGCAGGAATTTCCTGTGATAGTAAATGTTCCCTGAGTTAAGGTAAATCCGTCCTGGTCTTTGATAGAATATCCGAATGATTTGGTTTTCGTAAACCCGATTCCTACGTTTTGATATTTCATGGCGTCTTCATGATCGCATCCCGGTACAAAAGAGAAACCAACGTTTGGAGACATATGGTCCATATAAACTCCATCGACGTATAATTTTACATCCGTTACGCCGTCATTGATCAATTGCTGGGATGTTTGCTGGTCATGGTAAAAGACAACACTGCCCTGATAGGAGCAGGTTCCGTCATCTTCCGTTGCTGCCACATTGTAGTTCAGACTGTCGGTATCCATACAGCCGGGAGTTTTCTTTTTGCATGCTGCGGTTCCTAATACAGCGATTGATAAAAGCAGAATTAAGCGATTTTTCATAGTTGAGTTGTTTAATTGAGGTATAAATGTATTAAAAAGAATCCGGGCCTTTGTTCAGGCGCATTATTGCACCACTAATAATTTGCGGAATACTGATTTATCCTGGTTATAACCGCTGATCCAATAGGTTCCTTTTTTCCAGGAGGATGTCACAAATTCTGTTTTTGTTCCCGGATTTATACGCTGATCCACTAATCTTCCCATTGCATCACTGATCACAATACGGTCGGCAATAACTTTGCTTTCCACGGAAACAAGCCCGTTTGCCGGATTCGGGTAAAGCGTTACATTTGATTCATTGTCCAATTCGTTCAGACCAAGATGCCATCCTTTGATTGCAATGGCGTATTCACCTTTTTGCACATTGGTAGCATTCATTGTACCGGTTTTGTCCGTTACATTTCCGAAGTTCTTTGTGTATGTCGGGAATTCGATCCAATCTACCGACCGGTCCGGACGGTAAAGCAGAATTAAACTGTCTTCTGTTCCGGTAATCAATAAATGGTCCAGGTAGGCATTTCCACCGGTAATTTGTCCGCTGTAACGGAACGTTGCATTGGCGTTGAATCCCGGATTCCAGATCCCGTCGATACGCCAGTAACGTTGCGGAGAAATCAGTTTACCGGATTCCCAATCGATCACTGGGTCCGGAGCAGCCCAATTGTGTTCTACCACTACGAAAGCGGAATCAGTTACGTTTTGCACCTGTAACAGCAGGTTGGAATGTGCAAGGTTTTTTGTTCCGGTTGTAGTAATGGTTGTATAAGTAGCTGTTACGGCATGTGAGATCAATTCGTCGCGGTTAAGGTAACCGAAAGCAGGAATGAATGGAACGGAAACGGTTACGCTATTGTTCATCCCGGATGAGTGGATAGTCGTTTCGTATGTATTCCAGTTATCATCGCGTAAAGTTAAGGTCAAAGGAATTTGATTGCTGTAATTGGTCCTTCCAACGAGTTTTTGCTTTAAATGAACAGTTACGTCGTGTTGAATTCCGTTTGGTACTACCGTCAATGAATCAATGGAAACATGCGGCCAACCTCCCTGGAAAATCCAGTCAGCAAAGAAATTATCCAGGTTAAACCCGGTTATTGCACTTAGATCATCCCGGTATTCAATGGCATCGATATCGGAGAATTTGTTTTGTTCCAATAGTGTTCTCAAACCATTGAAAAAGAGGGAATCTCCCAGATAACCTCTGAGTGTATGAATCATGTCAGCACCTTTTAAATAGGTTGTATTTCCGTATGTGTGTTCCTGTGGAACTCCGGAAAGCGGCCAATATCCGCCATCATCCATATGACAGGCACGCAAAAGCTCTTTGTGTTCGTTGCGTACAAGTGCTTCGTAATTTGCTCTGTTCGTAAGTTCCTCTTTAAAAACATATTCACAATAAGCCGCACTGCCTTCGTTGATCCACATGTCTTCTGCGGTCCGACAGGTTACGAGATCTCCCCACCAATGATGGGATAATTCGTGCGCCATAATGGATTGATATGTCAGACTGCCATCTGCAATTACTTCGGGGTAAGCAATGTTCATTGCATGCTCCATCGCTCCGGAACTCATAGGCACCAATACATAACCGACACGGTCCCAGCGATACGGACCGAATTTATCTTCAAAAATGTCAAATGCATTCTCCAGGTTGGTAAACGAATTTTTCATCTGTGTTGTGTCCGAAGCATGTGCTGCCAGTTTCACCGGAACGGGATTGTTCTGGTAATTGGTGAAACTGTCATTTACGAAAACATAATTGGACACGGCAACCGAGATCAAATAGGAGGGAATCGTTTGGAAAACTTTCCAGTGATGTGTTTCCGACAAATCCGGGTTGATAACGGTTCCCTGAAAAACGCCGCCGCATGCAGCATCGTGAGCCGGAAGGGTCGTTACGAAGAGATCGTATGTAGATCGTGTAGTGAAATTGTCGAAGCAGGGAAACCAGGTCTTTCCATAATTGTGAGGAATGTCGTCCAGTGAAACGCCTACGTTGTAAGCGTATGCAGCATTGAAATAAAATCCTCCGAATGTCGGGTCCTGAACCGTTGTCCCATGATAGAAGACCTCAATGGAGGTAGAATCACCGCTATTGAAGGTATTTCCCAGGTTTACCTTGAATCCGAGCGGGGCAGGAGTGAATGTCAGCAAGTTCCCGTTTGCATCGTGAACACTGTCAACTGTCGGACCCATAAGATCCAGTTTGATTTCTGTGATATTGTTGACTTGTGGTTTGAAAATGACCTGGGTATGTCCTTTCAATACAAAAGTGCTGAAGTCCTGTAAGTCCAGGTGAACGTTGTAATGCACGATGGAAATGCTATCGCTGCGTGTATCATATGGAAATGCTGTTTGAGCAAAAGCGGTATTGAACAGACCGGCAAAAAAGATCAATAAACGAAAGGAAAATAGTGCAGCAGAATGATTCATAGTCTCTGAAATAGGATGTAAAGATAGTGAATTGCTTATTGAAAAGTAATTATCCATTACCAGGGATTGAATTATCACATGAGATAAGGTTTTTGTAAAGAATTTGTTAGTAAAACGGAAACTCCGGTCGAATTAAAAAAAAGATGTTATTTTAGCCCCTCAAACTAAAAACTGGTACTATGAAAGTAAATGTTGAACGTCCATACACTTTAGCGGAATTGAAGCCTCAATTGGAAGCTGCATTTCCGGAATATACTGTGAAGTTCAGAGGGCCGAAAGTGTTGATAATTGGAGAAGGTAAGATTGCAGGAGCACAGATCTTTGGTGAAAAAAAAGGATTCGTTCGTTTGAATGAAACATTCCCTACCATGGGAGGACAAATGCTTTTTGCTTTATCCATCGTGCTTTTGGGAGTTTTGATCCCATTCATTGTGTTTTTAACCGCTTTTAAACCGAAACAAGTGAAATTACGTGATAATGTTGCTGATTTTCTTCGTAAAGAGTATGGTTCAGGAGCAGTTGGATCTAAAAAGGCAGAAACATCTGATTTATTGGATGCAACTGTTTAATTGATTAAGAATTCATAAAGAAGAAGGAATCTGTTTTGGCAGGTTCCTTTTTTGCTTTTGGAAACTCTTAAAATAACTTCATTTGTCCGCTGGTATCAGGGATTTCAAATAGATCCGTGCGCAGACGTGGAAATGGAATTGCTGGAAGAAATTTTTTCCGGGCCAGTTGTACTTGCCGCTGGATATTCAGCGCATAAACGCCTTCACCCTTCATTCGGGTCCCGAAACGGCTGTCACTGAGTTTTCCACCATGCATATAGCGGAGTTGATTCAATACTTTTTCGGCACGATCGGGGTAGTTTTTCGTAACCCAATCTGTAAAAATTTCTCCATTTGGCCCGTTGAGTCGAACGATCTGATGATACATACTCAAAGCGCCGCGTTTTGCCACCGCTTCAGCGATCGAAAAGATCTCGTCGTCATTCAGTGCCGGAATAATCGGTGCCATTAACACATTTACAGGAATTCCATGTTGGGCCAATTGTTCAATGGCAGCCAGTTTTTTGTGACTGGTCGCCGTACGTGGTTCCAGTTTTCTGCGCAACTCCTCTTTGAGGCTTGTTAAACTGATATTTACAGCTACCAGGTTTAATTTTGCCAATTCTTCCAGGATGTCCAAATCACGTGTAATCAAGGCGTTTTTGGTAATAATCCCGACAGGATGTTTGTATTTGAGCATGATTTCCAACAGTTTCCGGGTAATCCCATATTCCCGCTCACAAGGTTGATAGCAATCAGTATTCCCGGAAATAGAAATGGTTTGCACATTCCAGGACTTTTTGTTCAAGGCTTCTTCCAATAATTCCGGTGCATTCTTTTTGACAAGAATAACACGTTCAAAATCGGTTCCGGCGCTGTAGCCCCAATATTCGTGTGTAGGTCGGGCATAACAGTAAGTGCATCCGTGTTCACAACCCTGGTAAGGATTGAGAGAATAGTACATACCAATATCCGGGCTGGTCAGTTTATTGACAATTGTCTTCGGATGGATCTCAATAAATTTGGTTCTTTCTTCCGGTTCGTCAGCAGGATCGATATCATCAAAATCATCTCCCTTCGCTTGTGAAAAGAAACGGTTATGTGGATTAATCTGGGCCCCACGGCCGTTTTTATAATGGAAGTTATCTGACATTTGCTTTAACGGATGAGAAGTTAAAACAAAAGTAATGATTATTAATTAATAATTTTACGATTAA
>CBFGPJ010000164.1:0-6809 GCA_965650615.1 uncultured Fluviicola sp.
AGTACTTGAGTTTGGTTGAAATTGAGTCTTGATGTCCTAATATCCTGTTGTCCTGAAATCCAAATTAACGCGTATCTTTGCTCTTATTAAAATCGAAGATAATGTCACAAATTCCAGCAAATAATCCAGCTTTGAGATCGTGGATCGAAGTTCCTTCCGATTCGGATTTTCCAATTCAAAACCTCCCTTTTGGGGTTGTTAGAAGTGAAAATTTGAAACCGCATGTTGCTTCCCGGATCGGAGATAAAGTGATTGATTTGAAAACACTTCATGTGTTGGGATACCTGGAAAATTTACCGTTCGAATTAAGTGATTTCGATACGGATTCATTGAATCCGATGATGAAGAAAGGAAAGAAGTCTGTCCGGGATTTGAGAAACAGGCTGTCTAAACTATTCGATATTAATCAGCCGGATTTACAAAAAAACGAACAGCACGTTGCCCAGGTTTTACTTCCTGTTGACGGAGTGAAAATGTGTATGCCGGTCCAAATCGGAGATTACACGGATTTTTATTCCAGCAGAGAACATGCTACGAACGTAGGAATGATGTTCCGCGATCCTGCAAATGCATTGTTGCCCAATTGGCTTTGGTTACCGGTTGGTTATCATGGAAGATCCAGTTCGATTATCATTTCCGGCGAACCGGTTATCAGACCGAAAGGACAGATCAAACCGAATCCGGAAGAGCCGCCGATTTTTGCTCCTTGCCGCAATCTGGATTTTGAGTTGGAAACAGCATTCATCACTTTTGATGGTAAACCGCTTGGAGAATCCATTTCAACTGCTGAAGCAGAAGATTTTATTTTCGGAATGGTCTTATTCAATGATTGGTCGGCACGTGATATTCAAACATGGGAATACGTTCCGCTCGGACCATTCCTGGCAAAAAACTTTGCATCGTCTATTTCTCCCTGGATTGTCACATTGGATGCACTTCAGCCATTTAAAGTAGACGGACCGAAGCAAGATCCGGAAGTCCTTTCTTACCTGAAGTATGAAGGGCAATTATCTTACGATATTCAATTGGAAGTATTTATTGAGCCTGAGAATGGAGAAGAGACGAAAATCTGCACATCCAATTTCAAGTACATGTATTGGAATATGGCGCAGCAATTGGCGCATCATACCGTAAACGGATGTAACATTCGTTGTGGCGATTTATTGGGTTCAGGTACTATCTCGGGCCCAACACCCGATTCATACGGTTCGATGCTTGAACTGGCGTGGAAAGGAACAAAGCCGTTGAAAATGAAGGATGGAACAGAACGTAAATTTATTCAGGACGGAGACAACGTAATCATGCGCGGTTTCTCTTCAAAAGATGGTGTTCGAATTGGTTTTGGAGAAGTTTCCGGGAAAATCCTTCCTGCAAAAAACTGATTCAATCAAAATATAGGAGAGCCGTCAGCTAATAACTGGCGGTTTTTTTATTCTAAATATCCACCGAAAGGTTGATTTTTTACTCTGTTGGAAGACTTAGCTTTGCCCTAAATTAAATCTTGATTTCATGAAAGCATGCACTAAAATTCTCTTCTTGTTTGCAGTATTATTTGTCGGTTTAGCTTCCTGTTCCAAAGAAAAACGTGTTGAAAGGCAATTGATTAAAAAAGATGGTAAGTGGAAAATCACCTCGATAGATTATAAATATTATCAGAACAATGTGTTGGGAGCTTCGGCGAATTTTCCCAATGCAGGTACCATTGAATTCGATAAAAAAGGGTCCTGTGTAATGACACTCACTTTGAGCGGGTCACCTGAAACAATAGCGGGAACCTGGACGAATTCGGAAGATGAAATTACAATTACCTCAAACGGTGAAACATCAGTCCTGAAAATTATGGAAGGTCCGAAAAAAGGAAAAATGAAGCTGGAAGAAACAGATTATTACAACGACACTGCTGAAAAAGAAGTAAATACTTATAATCTTGAAAGGGCTGATTGATAAACGAATCAGATGATATAAGAACCGTTCTCAAAAGGAACGGTTTTTTTTGTTCGTGCACTTTTGAAAAGGGAAAATATAGTTAATTCTAAGGATTTTAAATTTGTTTTTTTGGTCATAGCTTTGTAAGAATTAAAATTATTCCAAATGAAGAATATCACCAAATTGATGCTTTTGCTTACTGTTTTTGCGGTTGGGCTAAGTGCATGCTCCAAAGAAAAGAAGATTGAAAACCAGTTGAAAAGAGGGTCCGGTAAATGGAATATTAAAAGGTTGGATTATTCGGCAAGTAGTACGGGAGGTTCAGATCATAATGAGACAACTTGGGATGTGGGAAGTTTTGAGTTTAACAAAGACAAGACAATTGTGAAAACAATTTATATTGACCCGAATACAACAGTAACAACAGGTACCTGGATCAACGACAAAGACAAAATTACCGTATTCTGGTCCGATGGAAAAACGGATATGCTTTGGATTGGAGAAGATTCCAAAAAATGCAAGATGAGATTGTATGAGTCACATACGACTTACTACACTTCAGGTTTAGGAGGCTCAGGATCCTCGCCTAGTTCAACATTGAAGTATACCTACTATTTGGAAAGAACTAAATAGGGAATCGAATTCCAAGAACGTAAAACAAATCATTCTTCAAAAGAATGGTTAGTTCTCATCATTTTGAGATTGTTTTTTTAGTGTAACTTTGGCAAAAACTAAAATCAATTTATGAAAAACGTGACTAAGGTACTAATTCTGTTATCCATTTTTGCTATTGGATTTGCTGGTTGTTCCAAAGAAAAAAGAATCGAAAGACATTTGTATTCAAAGAGTGGAAAGTGGAATAACACACTCTATGATTATAAGTATTACTACAACGGAAGTCAGGAAGGTTCAATCGTTTATCAGAATGCAGGATACATCGAGTTTGAAAAAAATGGGACCTATACATGGGTTTTTACTGCTGATGGCAGTACAGATGCCAGTACCGGAACCTGGAGTAATACCGAAACGGATTTGATAATGACAGAATCAGGTTCTACAATTTCTTTCAAAATTTTGGAGGAATCCAGAAATGAAATGAAAATAGAGTATACTGAAACCGATGGGACGGAGAAAGAAGTATATACACTAACACTTGAAAAAGAAAAGTAGTTCAATCAATTTTGATTACTAAAGCTCACTTTATGTGGGCTTTTTTTATATTAGCAATAATCAAAATGAATACTGTATGAAACAGAGTTGGAATACGATAATCATTGCTGTAGCAGTTATTATTACAGGTTTTTTATTGGCAAATGGATATAAGAATCGATCCAAGACTGCAGATGCAATCAGTGTTACGGGTTCCGGAGAGGAGAATTTCACCAGTGATTTGATTGTTTGGAGGGGGAGTTTTTCCAGGAAGGATTATGATTTGAAAACAGCATACAATGAATTAAACAAGGACCAACAGGCCATCCGAAAATACTTGTCTTCAAAAGGAATTAAATCCGATGAACTGATCTTTGAAGCGGTGGATATCCAAAAGGACTTTGCTTATGACTATGATCAAAATGGCCAACTGAGAAATACTGTTTTCAATGGTTATCAATTAACCCAAAGCCTGAAAGTCCAGTCAAAAAATGTGGATATGGTGGAAAATGTTTCCAGGGAAGTAACAGAACTGATTGATGCAGGAGTAGAATTAAGTTCCTTTCCCCCGGAATATTATTACACCAAGTTGGCACAGTTGAAAGTGAAAATGATTGAATCCGCTACGAAAGATGCAAAAAATCGCGCGGAGAAAATTGCCCTGAATGCGGGTGGAAGCCTGGGTAAATTGAAAACGGCAGATATGGGTGTGTTCCAGATCACCGGCGAAAATTCTTCCGAACAGTTTTCCTGGGGTGGAAATTTCAATACCAGTTCCAAAAAGAAAACAGCGAATATTACGATCCGATTGAAATACGAGGTGAATTGATAATTGAAAATGTGAAATTGACAAGAGAGATCCATTTTTATATCACAATGTGAAGTCTGTTTTTTGAGAAGCAGCGAAGCCCTTTTGAATTTTCCATTCTGCATTCTCAATTCAATTAACGCTCTGCTGTTAACACTTCCTAAAACCAATTGAAAAGACTGGTTATTTCCTGCTATTTTTGTATTTTAAAAGATTGATTCCGGAATGAGTATGGAAGCTCAGATAGATTTAGAGAAAGAACGATTAGAAATACTAAGCGCATTTAAAGGACTTTTAAAGGCGACAAAGAATAGAACCCGCCAGGACACAGCCTATATTCGAAAAGCTTTTGACGTTTCTGTGGAGGCGCATAAGGATATGCGCAGGAAATCGGGCGAACCGTATATTTATCATCCGATTGCCGTGGCACGAATTTGTGCCGAGGAAATGGGATTGGGAGCAACTTCCATTGCGTGTGCACTTTTACATGATACAGTTGAAGACACACACATTACTTTGCAGGATATTGAAGACTTGTTCGGTGAAAAAGCTCGCAGGATTATTGATGGCTTAACCAAAATCCCGGATGTTTTCGATCAGAATACTTCCATTCAGGCAGAGAATTTCCGTAAAATGATCCTGACGATCTCGGATGATTTACGTGTGGTACTGATTAAGCTGGCAGACCGCTTGCATAACATGCGCACATTGGAAAGCATGAGTCCGGATAAGCAGATCAAAATCGCTTCCGAGACCAAGTTTTTATATGCTCCTTTGGCTCATCGCCTGGGGCTTTATTCCATTAAAACGGAATTGGAAGACCTGGCAATGAAGTATACGGAAACCGAGATCTACCGTGATATTCAGCTTAAGCTGAAATCTACGGAAGACGTTCGTAACCGCTTCATTCGCCGTTTTGTCAATCCGATCCGTGAAGCACTGAATAAAGAAGGATATCATTTCGATATCAAAGCCCGGACAAAATCCATTTCTTCCATTTGGAGAAAAATGCAAAGCAAAGATTTACCTTTTGAAGAAGTCTTTGATTTGTTTGCTGTTCGAATCATTTTGGATACGCCAATTGAAATGGAAAAGGCAGACTGCTGGAGAGTTTATTCAATTGTAACAGATTTTTACCAGCCAAGCCCGGACCGTTTGAGAGATTGGATTTCCACGCCGCGTGCAAACGGTTATGAATCGTTGCATACAACGGTGATGTCGCCACAAGGTAAATGGGTGGAAGTTCAGATTCGCACAAAACGCATGGATGAAATTGCGGAGAAAGGGTTGGCAGCACACTACCGCTACAAAGAAAACCAAAAAGACGATAGTAAGTTTGATCGCTGGATTTCGGAAATCCGTGATTTATTAGAAAATCCGGATGTAAATGCGATGGATTTCGTGGAAGAATTTAAGATGAATTTATTCCACGAAGAAATTTACGTTTTTACTCCGAAAGGAGATTTGCGGGTGCTTCCGGTTGGCGCTACTATCCTGGATTTTGCTTATGATATCCACAGTGATATCGGAAACAAGTGCATTGGTGCGAAAGTGAATAACCGTTTGGTGCCTTTGAGTTATCAATTGCAAAACGGAGACCAGTTAGAGATTATCACATCCTCCAAACAAAAACCATCGGAAGATTGGTTGCGTTTAGCGGGAACAGCAAGAGCGCGCCAGAAGATTAAGTCAGCGTTGAACGAAGAACGCAAAGAAATTGCGGCAGATGGACGTGAAATACTGGAACGTAAATTCAAGCAGTTGCATATTCAGTTTAAATCGGAAAACATCACTGTTCTGGAACGTTTTTATGGGTTTTCTTCCGCAACGGATTTGTATATCCGGATTGCAAAAGGGAAGGTCGATTTGTCCAAGTTGCGTGAGTTGGAGAATGTAAACGGGCTGATTCAGTTGGAGAAGAAACCGGCTGTAAACAAGGATAAGCACGAACTGGATGTTTATCCGAAGATCAATAAAAAGGACGACACCATCATTATTGGAGAAGATTTCAAGAATATCCAATACCAAATGGCACGTTGCTGTAACCCGATTCCCGGCGATCCGGTGTTTGGGTTTATTACCATTTCAGAAGGAATTAAGATCCATAGAAATAACTGCCCGAATGCAGAACATTTACAGTCAAAAATGGCTTATCGCTGTATAAAAGCACGATGGAGAAGCCAGGATTTGGTAGCACGCGTTGCAGCTATTCGTTTGATTGGTATCGATGATGTGGGAATTGTGAACAAGATCACAGAAGTAATTTCGAAAGAGTTGAATGTGAATATGAAATCTATTTCCTTTGAAGCGAACGATGGTTTGTTTGAAGGAAAAATTCATGTACTCGTATATGATACGGAACATTTGGATACACTGATGCGCAAATTTGAGCAGGTTGAAGGGGTGAAACGGGTGGAGCGTTACGATACGAAAGAAGACTGATCATGTTGTCTTGAACTAAATTCGCGATATTGCGAACCCCCGCTGTTTATAACGATTTCAGGGGTGTTTTAGCGATGATTTTTTTCCTTCTGTAACAGGATTATTTTTGAACCTGTTAAAAAGCGTCATTTTTCGTTGAAAACTTCTCTTGAAGTGATGGAAGGATCGTTCGTCAAAAGAAAAAAATAACTACTTTTGCCCTTTCAACTTTGTCAGATGCAACAAGAAGATCTGCAGTTAACAGTAAGGAACATTTTTTCAGCATACCTGGAGCAGAACGGGCACCGGAAAACTCCTGAGCGCTTCGCAATCCTGGCTGAAATATATAATTATCAAGGGCATTTTGATATCGAATCTTTATACATCAAGATGAAGAATCAAAATTACCGTGTTTCTAGGGCTACGCTCTATAATACGATCGAATTATTACTGGCCTGCAACCTTGTTAGAAAGCATCAGTTCGGTAAAAATCTGGCACAATTTG
>CBFGPJ010000165.1:0-6805 GCA_965650615.1 uncultured Fluviicola sp.
CCAGTGCCAGGAGTGTCATGAGAAAAGAGAATATTTTATTTTTCATATCTGTTGTTTTTTGAGTGTTGGTAAAAGTGCGTCCAGGTTTTCCATTGCCATGCCCAAACCTTCTTTGAAGCCCATGTTGATCGTTTCCTCCAATTGTGCCAGATCATCATATGAAATATGGATTTTCACTTCGGTCATTTCTCCCTTGTCTTCAAACGAAACTTCCCATTTCGATTGTGGCATTGCTTCGTTGATCGTTCCTTTACTATCCGTGAAAGCGTCCAAACCGGCAAAAGAACTTTGCGGACGGATTTTGGTATAATTCACCACCGACCAATGTTCTTCACCTTGTGGACCGATCATGGCATAAAGCCAGGTTCCGCCATCTCTGAAATCCATACTCTTGGTTTGTGCCTTCCATGGTTTCGGTGCCCACCATTGATCCAGGATTTCGCTTTTGGTATAGGCTTCCCAAACCAAGTCTCTCTCTGCCGCAAATTCCCTCTTCACGGTGATCGTTCTGTTGTCTTTGTCTACAGAAAAATCAAATGCTAAATTGTGTTTCATACCTTCTGTTTTTTTACTGTTTATTTTTTCCGATTCAGCGAATTCAGTATCGTGTTGATTCAAAAGCTCAACGGATTCAATTGGAACTCCCAACAAGTTAAAGCTTCCTAAAAGGGTATCCAAAAAGTTAAACATTTTTTTACTTTTGAATGTTATACAATTATCGAAATTGATCAGGACTGAACTTCATCACTGAAGTTGATCATCCAATTAATTCCGTACTTATCTGTAAATGATCCGAAATACGCTCCGAAGAACATATCTTCCAATGGCATGGTAATGTTACCGCCTGCTGAAAGTTCATCGAAAAGGCGTTTGGCCTCTTCACGTGTTTCAGGCTCGATGGAAATGTGCATGTTGTTCCCGGTTGTAAGTGTGAACCCCATTTCTTTCGGTGCATCCGTTCCCATCAGTACATGATGTGGCGTGATCGGTAATTCAACGTGTAAAACCATCTTTTTTATGACATCTGCAACCGGTGGATGATTGGAGTCTGCAGGAATGTCTCCGAATCGCTGAATCCCGCTTCCTAAAAACTCTGTTTTGAAAACTGATTTGTAAAACAAAAATGCTTCTTCCGTATTCCCGGGGAAATTCAGATAGTTGCAAACACGCGGTAACTGTTTTGGCTTCAACTCGTTTCGCAATTTGAATTTCGCTTCGATATATTGGTCCAGGTTTTCCATTGCCATAGAGAAGCCTTCTTTAAACCCAAAGGAGATGATCTTTTCCAAATCTTCCAGTGAGTCATACTGAATGGTGATATTTACCCGTGCATGCTCACCTACCGCAGCAAATTCATTGTTCCACAATGAACGCGGGAACTCAGTATTCAGGTTTCCGTTCTCATCACAAAAGCCGTCCAAACCGGAATAGTACTTTTGATGTTCAATCTTTTTGTAGTCCAGTTTGCACCAATGCACTTCATTTTCAGGTGATACCATGCAATACAACCACGTTCCCCCTTCTTTGAAATCCATCGATTTCGTTTTGGTCTGATACGGTTTCGGTGCCCACCAGAGGTCGAGCAATTCCGGTTTTGTCCAGGCATCCCAAACCAGGGACACATTTGCAGCAAAATCACGTGTTACGTGAATCGTGTTATTTTCCTTATTCACGGAAAAATCAAATAATAAACTACTTTTCATACTTTTCTCTTTTTTAATCTGCACTAACGCTTACGCAGTAGCTTGTTCCTTCGCTAAAGCTTCGGCGTCATGCGAACAGCGAAGGCGCAACGTTTGACTATTTTCCAAAAGCCCTGCTATCTCTTTTTGTTTTTTAAAGTTGTTAATACATCATCTAATTGCTTGAAGCGGCTTTCCCAGATTTTCCGGAACAATTCCAGCCATTGATTGATCCCTTTCATTTTGTCTCTGTTGAGTTCATAATAAAATGCTCTTCCCGATTGGTTCCGCACCTCTTCTATCTAACTCGGAGTTTTAAATATGAAACCAATCGGTTTCACAAATATATATGCAACTAATCGGTTTCGCAAATTTTTCTGTATTTTTTTTTGTAAATTAATTGAACGAAATACCATTCAGGTTGTATTTATGCCTGATTTAAAAGCAATTCCGATGAAACATGTTTTTTTTCTATTGGCAACAGAACCAATCAATCCGGAGACGGAAACTTCCGTTTGGTGGTATATTTTACCTACCAGCGGTTTTGCTTTATTGCTTTCGTTTTACTTTATAATCAAACGAAGAAAAAAGAAATAAGCTCCGTTAACTATTTCCCATGAAACACCTTTATCTAATAATATTACTGTCTATTTCGACTTTCTCGTTTTGTCAGCAGGACAGTTCCGGAAGAATTCCTATCCATTACCAGGAAAATCACTTTCTGAATATCATAGACAGCCTTCCATCCAAATTAAATCATTCATCAGATTCCGTTTTGTCGGTTACCATACCCGATAGCATCTGGAAATCAATCAGTTTTCCCCGTTCATCTTTGGAAGCGTTTAATCCCGGAAAATTCATCATTAGTAGTTTTATTTTTGAATCTGCATACACTCCGAAAGGAGCACGGAAAGATATCAGCAATGGAAAGCCGGTGATCCTGTTTGGGGGAGGATTTGGTGGAACACCCGATTTCAATTCGACAGCAGATAAGGACTTTCAACGAAAATACGGAGTGGAATTCTATTCTCAAGGCTGCATCCGCATGCCCGATGACGACCAGGAAGGATACAACCAGGTGATCTTTGCTTACCTGGACAAGAAATACGGAACTGCATGGCGACATGAATTACGAGCAGATGCCATTGGATTTGAAAAACCGGAACCTCTTGACCTGGTGGACCCCGAATCTTCCTTGCAGGTCGTTCGTGTCCCAAATCCAACTCCAAACTTTCACCCGGTTCTTGGAAATGATCAAAACGTACGAACTCAATTCCTGATTATAAAAATTGCTGCTGTTGGTATCGTAATCCTATTGATCGGATTCTTTCTTTTTCGAAGACGGAAAAGAAAGTTCTAATCTCTGAAAAACAAAAACTTATCTCCTTGAAAACTTTCGATGAAATATCAAAAAAGTTACTAAAACACTCACTGCCGGAACCCCAATGCAGATGGTATCGATCAGCGTTTTATTCGAAGTGTAAGGCATATTTTCTGTTATCATAAATGCAAGTAATTCTGAAACAACTAGAATAATAGACAAGAGAAGTTTACCATTCAATTTCCATTTGATGCAGGTAATAAAAACAATGAGCCCGATAATGGTAAGTAAATCATAAAAAAGAGAAACAAGAACTTCTTCGCCGTGAGCAAAAGCAGAAACTGGCAGCAAAGCCAATAGGATAAAAAGCAGTTTTTTCTTTTTCATTTACCTGGTTATCTGTTTTTTTTTTAGGATTCTCTTTGAAACCAAAGTACTTCCATCATAAATTTCGTGTTTTAAGATACCCTAATCGGAATTAATAAAGTAGTGCTTGTCCATGTTTTAATTTAGGTATTCTTAAAATTAACTTTTTGTCGAATTCAGGCTCCTGATTCCATTCAAAAATGTCAAAAACGTTAAACGTGCGGAACAATGCGGACAAAATTTATCTTTTACCACTTGCGGGTCCGCCAATTCTTTCACAAATTCGAAATGCTGGAAACCGATTCGTTTTCCATTAGTAAATCCAAAATGTTCCGGTCGATAGGACCCAAAATCAACGGCACAAAAGTTACAGAGTGTTAACCGATGTCCCGGGTAAACCTCATACGTGGTATACGTGTGAATTCCTTGCTGCAAGTGGTTTATTTCCCGCGGATCCCACCCACAGTCATCACAGGGAGCACATTCCCGCACTTCCAGTTCATGATAACAAATCGGACACTGTTCCATATGCTTAATGACTTCACCTAAAGTTACTTTTTAAAAATCAAAAACAGAAGTGATTTGGTGTAATTTACATGTCCTTTTTAACTTTTGTTATGCGTCCAATTGCTTTTCTGCTATTCGTTTTCACTTTACTCCCCAAAAACAGTAATCATACCGGTTTGCGTTTTTGAGCGGCCAGTTCGGCAATTTCGGCAACTCGCTTCTGACGTGTTTCGGGACGCTTTGCCATGACCAGCCGGTGCAACGCCATTTTCTTAACAGATTTACTTAATCCTGAAAAGAACTCCATTGCTCCCGGATACCGGTTCAATTCCGTTTCGAGATCTTCCGGTACAATCAGTTCTTCCACTTCATCCAGGATGGTCCACGAACCGTTTTGTTTTGCCAATTCAATACTTTCAAAACCGGCTTTGGTCATCAATCCCGCTTCGGTTAAACGGATCACTTTATCTTTATTGATTTTCGACCAGGTGCTTTTTGCTTTTCGCTTACTGAAAAACTGGTGCGACTTTCCGGAATCAACGGATACTTTCTTGCTGTCAATCCACCCGAAACACAAAGCTTCGTCCACCGCTTCACTCCAACTGATCGTAGGTTTTTCTGAGGATTTTGTATAAAAGACGATCCAAACAGCTTGTTCTTTAGCATGGTTTTTTTCCAGCCAATTGCGCCAATCAGCCCTGGTTTCCGGGTAAAAAATGGTTATTTCCTTCATATTTTCTCTTTTTTTCACACTCAGATTGAGCGTCAGAATGTAAAAATAAACCGAACGGGTGACAACCCTATGGCAGTCAAAGGATATTAGGATTTTAAGACTTCAGGATTTTAGTACCAGCTATAGTAAATTCAATCCTAATATCTTAATATCCTGAAGTCTTGATCTCAATTAATTCACAATGAATTTGTAGCCTACTCCACGAATATTCACAATTTTCACACGTGGATCTGCTTCTAATTTCTTGCGCAATTTCGAAACAAAGACATCCAGCGTTCTTCCGATATAATCTCCTTCATCGCCCCAAACGACCTTCAGGATATAGTCGCGCTCAATGGTTTTATTGACATGGATGAAAAGCAAAGAAAGTAAATCGGATTCTTTACTGGAAAGTTCGATGCTTTCATTTCCATACTGCAGGAGCATATTTTTCTGATCGAAACGCGTGTCTCCTATTTGTACGATCTCAGAATCAACCGGACTTGTAAATGATGGAGGTGTTTGCCGCTTTCTTCTGAAATAAACAAGCAAACCAATAAAGGCGAATGCAGAACCGATCGGTACAGCGATCATCGAATAACTTATCATATTCTTTTTAACGGCAGTCGGACGTTCATGATTCTCCGGGGACGATTTCACAGCCGTTGTTGTGGAAACGGTTGTTGTATTTTTTATTGATGGCGGTTCCTGAAGAGTATTGCGGTATATTGAGCTTATTTCCAGGTGATATTTTTTCAAAATTGTGAAGCAGATCATGTAGCATGCTTTCGATTGAAATCGCGGCCCACAGGGCATTAAATCCGGATTCACGGAATCTCCTTTTTCATAGCTGTAAACAACCTCATCGTTTTCGCATCGTTTCACTTCAACAATATAACTGCTTGCAATTTTTGTTTGATTTACCAGGTGGTTGATCGTCGATGCCAGGTCGCCAGGATTAAATGAGAAAGCAGATGCAAACCGGATCTTGTAGCTTTCTCCTTCCTTTTCAATCGGAAAAACCCGCGAGGTACTGTCTCCCGAATCCAATAAAATCTCATGACCGATCATCCGCAATGAAACAAGAATATGTTTTTCTTCTTTTGTGGACTGCGCATAAGCTGTTCCCCCTTTCAACTGAAGGATAAACATAACAAATGCAACAAGTATGAATTTTCCGGACGTCATAGTACAAATCTACGGGAATGCTCGTTTTAATTGGAGTAATTCTATTTGATTTACATTAATTTACATTGGGAATTGTTAATTGCGAATGTCAAATTACGAATTAAGTTCATTTTGAAACGGATGTTTTTCAATACATTCAATGTGATTAATCTATTATAAAAGAAAAACAATAATTACCTGATCACAGATTTTCAAAGCGCCTTTCGATTTTATCCAACCATCCTTTTCGCTTTTGCTCCGAAACCATTTTTACCATATTCAAACTGATCCATTTCCTGTTTTTATACCCGATTTTCCAAAAAGTACCTGTAAGCATTGCTTTTTTGACTGCATTTCCAAAAACCAGGCGGTAAATAATTCCCGGAGTATTCATAGTTGTGATCATCGTAACGCTCCTGATCTTTTTGAATAACGGGGCCATGCGGTATTCACTTTGGTACTCGTAAGCAGCACCGGGAAAGATCACTTTATCAATGAATCCTTTTGCCAGAGCCGGCATCAATTCCCACCAAATCGGAAAAATAAAAACCAGATGCTCCGCTTGGTCCAGGCGTTGCTTGTATTCGATGACTTTCGGGTCAATGGGTTTCCGATCTATAAACGCCTTGAGATCTTCAGCAGTCATAACCGGATTGAAATTTTCTTTATCCAAATGAATGACATCGATTTGATGATTGGCTTTTTGAAGTCCAGTTTTTACAGCATTCAGGATGGCATTGCAGAAACTGCCATCGTAAGGATGATTGAAAACGATCACTACTTTCATGTTGTATGATTTAAAAATTTACAACGCAAAATTCGTGTACCAATAACTGGTTGACGATAACAATTGTTAATTAAGATCCATTTCAACAAAATGTGCGGACGCGATGCTTCGCATCCTTATGTTAGTTTACGACTGCGCTGCCACTTGTCTGTATCAAATCGAAAGCAGTGCTTTCTCTTATTTTCTGTTTCGGATACGACTTAAGGATACGGAGGTAATCCCGAGAAAGGAAGCGATGTAATGCTGCGGGACACGCTGCAAAA
>CBFGPJ010000166.1:0-6804 GCA_965650615.1 uncultured Fluviicola sp.
TTGGAAACCAGTGATTTCTTGCTGAACAAAGTCGTATTCGGACCGAACCTGATGCATCATATTGACTACACTGAAAAGCAATTTATGAATAGACGGCCAACTCAAGAGATCAACGAGATGGAAGTACTCGATATTTTTGTGCATAACGATAAAGCAGCTACAGATTATTTGTTCAAATACACATTTACAAAATCGGATAAAGATGTAACCGTTTTGGAAGAACAAATGACTTTTAACGCACCTCAGTCCAATTCAGGTTCTAAAGATCCGAAGGTATTTCTTCAAAATTATGTGCTTGTGAAAATTTACAAGGAAATTGCTGCTTCTCAATTCACAGCTATTCCACCGAAAACTCTTCCGCGCTCTGAAAAACCTCAATTCCAAACCAATAAAGTAAATGCGAAGATCAAACCGGGAAATATCATGGAAGTTCCTGGCAAAGTCAATTACAAAGTATTGAATCCGCTCAATGACAAAGATACGATTGCTGCGGGAGCTTACCGGGTCAATAAACTGTACCGTTTCCGATACAAGATCGGACCTTCTTACAGCTGGTTGACACAACGGCATTATACGTTGAATGAAGACCAAACTTATACCCTCGATGAAAAAAAAGCAGGACTCCAAACAGTTTTCGGATTGCAGTATTATTTTCTTCGAAATGATATTCGCAAACAAGAACCGAAACGACAATTCTTTGCTTTCCTAGGCCTAAACATTGGGACGGACATAGTAGAAAATATTTACCTCGGTGCCGGATATGAAATCGTTGACGGAATGTCTATTACTGCAGGATTCCACTTTGGAATGACGGAAAAACTCTATTCCCGAAATGGTATACTGGCTGTTGATGAACGTGCGTGGAGCAAACCTGCTCCTTTTATCACCCTTGGTTTCGATCATGGAATTTTCAAAGCTTTATTCAAAAACAATATTCGAACAAGTAATACAACCATTTTTAAATAATCACTTTATGAGAACTTTTATATCACTGCTGCTTTTGAGTGGAATTCTGCTTCAAAGCTGTAAAAAAGACGACAGCAAAACTTACCTGAACGGAACCGCCGTTATTGAAGGAACAACTGTTTATTATGATTCACAGGATGAACAGGAACATGCAGTAACAGACATCTTGATCACTGTATCGGTCAAAAATGGTGAAACTTACAAAAAGCTCTTTGAAACAACTTCTGCTAATGGAAAATTCCGGTTTGAGTCACTCAAGGGAGGTTCTTATGAGCTTAGAACTTCTTTCACTACTAATGGTAATCTGTACACTAAAACAGAAGAATTTGAATTGGAAAATGGTGAATACAAATCGGTAAAACTGGTATTGACAATTGATCAGGAAGCACCCGGAACCTATAAAATTTCCGGAACTGTTCGTTTTGATAATCCTTTAACAGCTTCAAATGTCCCCGCTGCCAGTGCATCCGTTAGTTTATTGAACAATCTTGGGGAAGAAGTCGCCACAACAACAGCCGCTTCAAATGGTTTCTTTGAATTCTCCGGGTTTAAAGCCGGCAGTTATACAGTCAAGGCTGTGCTTTCTACCTCTCCGGATGCTGATGGTGTACCTTTAGATTACGAAGGAATCCTTCCGGTCACACTTACTGTGAACGATCTTACGTCTCAGAATATTGAACTGGCATGGACTGCTAACAGTACACTATTGCGAATACATGTCACGGACAGTTTACAAAATCCTTTAGCCAATGCCAGCGTCTGTATTTACAGCAACCAGGTTTTTATGACCGCAAACAATTATTCCTGTAACGGAAGCGAACGAAGCGCTTCAACAAATGCACAAGGTAATGTGCTATTTTCTAACCTGTCAACCGTACGATATTATGTTGCCGCCACAAAAAACGTTGGAACGATAGAACTCTATTCAGATTCATTGGAAGCTACCTCTACTCCTTTATCCGGAAATGCACTCAATACGAGAAATATTCAGTTGCGACAAGAATGGTAATGGGACGGGTTCAAACTTGTTTTTAGTGACTATTTAGTGAAAAAAAAGAGCGATACATACATGTCGCTCTTTTCTTTTTCTAACCCCTAACGTATTCTGCCGGACTTTGGTGAGGCATTTTTCAAATCTGTTGCATTCTAAAATTTGACTGATTGTTTTTAGCAGTTTCAAAAAGTATTGTAATTTAAGTTCACCAAATAAAACTGCATTATGAAAAACACACTATTCATCATCCTATTGACCCCTTTATTCACATTTGCTCAACCAAGTTCCTGGCAAAGCCGTGGAATTGGCGGTGGAGGTGCCCTGTTTTGTCCAAGTATCAGTCCGTTGGATGCCAATAATATTTACCTGCAATGCGACATGTCGGAGGTTTTTCATTCCACCGACAAAGGAGGATCGTGGAACATTGTTCCTTTTCGTGAAATGATCTCAACAGGCGGGATCAATACGGTCGAGTTTACATCTGATGCGAATATTCTTTATGCCGTAAACATGGATTACATTACGGAAGAATTGTTCCCGGTAAAAAGCACCGATGGCGGAGCACATTGGTCGCCTACCACCCAGGATCCTACCGGGGCCGAAACCTGGTTCCTGTCTGCTGATCCGCAATCAACGAATCGCCTGTTGGTAGCTTCTTATGATGAATTATTTTTTTCAGGCAATGGCGGAACAAGTTTCCAAAGCGTCTTTTCTATGAGTGATTTTCACATTGCCGGCGTTTTTTGGGATGGAACTAATATTTATGTGGGAACACGCCAGGGTTTACTTGTTTCCACGAACGGCGGCACCAGTTTTTCCATGAGCAGCACTACCGGAATTCCGGCCGGAAGCGGTTTCATTTCGTTTACAGGAGCAAAATCAGGTGGTACGACCCGTTTAATGGGAACTATCGCCGATCAAGCTGATCTTTATCCCGGTATCAAAGCTCTTGATATCGGAATTTGTACGGGAATTATTAAACTGGACGTTGGGACAGGAAATTGGACCGCTGCAAATACCGGTATCGATACAGATCATGAGATCTTCCTGATCTCTTCCGCTACAAACGACATCAATACGTTTTATGTGGGAGGGACAAATACCAACAACAGCTTCCCGGTAGTTTACAAAACCACGAACGGCGGCACAAGTTGGTCGGAAACTTTCCTGGGAGTCAACAATCAAAATATCACAACGGGCTGGAGCGGATACCAGGGAGATGAGAACTGGTGGTTCGGGGAAATCATCTTCGGACTGAAAACCGCACCGAATGATGCCAATACGGTTATTATTACGGATTACGGTTATGCACATGTGACTTCAGACGGTGGAGCAAACTGGAAGCAGGCCTATGTAAATACCGCCGATCAGAACCCGGCGGGAAGTCCCACACCAACGGGGCAGTCTTATGCGGGTAACGGACTCGAAAACACGGCATCGTGGTACATGCACTGGACAGACAACAACAACATTTTTGCAGGATACACCGATATTACTGCAATCCGAAGTACGGACAATGGACAAAAATGGTCGAAAGATTATTCGGGAATTAATTACAACACCGTTTATCAGGTGATCGAAGCACCCAACGGAACCTTATATGCTGCAGTATCCAGCGTTCACGACATGTACCAAAGTACTTACCTGCAAGACGACCGCATCGATAACGGTTCAGGCGCTATCCTCTACTCTACCAATGATGGTGCGGATTGGAATATGCTGCATGATTTCAATATGCCGGTAATTTGGCTGGCTATTAATCCGAACAACGCAAACGAACTATATGCCAGTGTGATCAATAGCACAAGCGGTGGAATTTATAAAACTACCAATCTGAACAACAATGCCGCTTCTACCTGGTCGCTCACTGCCACTCCACCACGTACGGAAGGCCATCCGTATAACGTGCGCGTTCTGAACGACGGAACGGTTATTTCAAGCTGGTCCGGGAGACGAAACAACAACGCATTTACTGAAAGTTCGGGTGTGTATAGCTCAACGAACGGTGGTACCAGCTGGCAGGATGTCAGTGATGCCGGGATGCATTATTGGACGAAAGATCTCATTGTTGACCCGCACGACACAACCCAAAATACCTGGTACGCTGCTATACACAGTGGTTGGGGCGGTCCTGCAAACGACCTGGGAGGATTGTACAAGACCACCAACCGTGGAACAAGCTGGGTGCGCATTTTCGATTCTTACCGGGTAGAATCTGCGACCATTCATCCACTGAATGCGAATGAGATCTATGTGACAACTGAATCTGACGGTTTGTGGTACAGCAACAACTTAAACAGTGGTTCACCAAGCTTCTCCGAACTGGAAGAATACCCGTTCCAACATCCAACGCGGGTCTTCTTTAATCCGTATAACGAGCATTATATCTGGACAACGACCTTTGGTAACGGATTGAGATTGGGAGTTGACGGAAGCGTGAGCAATGGAATTTCAGAAAATCAGTTCACCTTAGAAACGATCCGTGTTTATCCCAACCCGGCTGATAAAGAGTTGATTGTTGTATCCAAAAGCACCATCAACAGTTGGTCAATCATTGATCCATTGGGACAAACCGTGTTGGAGGGAAACACTAAATCAACCCAATTGACGATTGATACACAACATTTGAAAGCGGGAAGTTATGTGCTAAAAACAACAGATAATAACGGGAATACAGGGATTCGGAAAGTGATTTTAAAGTAAGCAAATGAACATAGGTAATTGAGAGCAACGAGTTATATACAGACAACTAAAAAAGAAAAGCCCGATTTAGTTTCATTGTAAGTAATGATACAGTTCCTGCCGATTCAAATCCGGTTTTTAACAAGAGTTTAACCGCTTGTAGCGAAAAGAAAAGAGCGACACTCATGTATCGCTCTTTTCTTGCTTTATCCGATCCTTAATGTATTCTGCCGGATCTTTATGGGCTTACATTCTGAGTCCTTGTTCAAAATGAAATGAGAATCAGAAATACAATCAATTTATTACTTGTCCGTAATGATTAATTTCCGGGTGAAGGTTTTGTTTTCTTCTGTCAGACGAATAAAATAGATTCCTGCCTGAAGATTTTCACGGGAAAGCGCGAAGCTTTGCCCTGAAATATTTTCGAAGTGTTTGACTGTTTCACCCAAAGAATTGTTTATTGTCAGTGCAGCATTCGTAAGTGGTTTGTCCGCATACAAAATGGCTTCCGAAGAAAAAGGATTCGGGAAGATGCTTATTTGATTGTCAGCCGTTATTCCAGGAACAGACACCGTAGACGGATCCAGCTTATAAACCCCTTCCAGGTTCCCGGAATGATCGCGGGTAAGGATGCATAAAACGGAATTGTACATCACCATGCTGATTACCTGCTTATCTTCATTCGGAAAAGTTTCCTTTACCCATTCCGTCCAGTTTGAACCTTTGTCAAGACTTCTGAAAATGCGAAGTGTGTCATTCGTCCCATTTACCGCACCGGCCGCATAGAGTGTATTCGGATTGTTTTCATCATACACAATGGAATAAATGTATTCGTAATGCGGAGTTGTGAAGACATCAGACCAGGTAAGGCCTTTGTCGGCAGAGCGGCTGATCTTACCTTCCTTACCAATAAAAATAGTGTCGGCATTGGTTGGGTGAAATGCAATACCATTTACCGCGTTATTGGATTCCACTGCCGAAACGCCCCAGTTTGTTCCCGAATCCAGGGAGTAAGCCAAATACGAATCAAAAAGAGACAATTCTCCTCCTGAGTAGATATACGCACTGTTTAATGGATGGTACCGAAGCACGCTTGGCTGGTAAACCGAATAACCCCAGGTTAAATAAATGGGATCCCAACTCCCGGAAAAATCAGTGGAACGGGCCACACATGATCCGCTCATGGCGATCAGTTCCTGGTGATTGTTTGGATTTACATCGATCCTGGAACCTGATTGAAAATCGATTCCTGTACTGCCGAAACCATTGGTAGCATTTACAAATGAATTTCCATTGTTTACGGAAATAAAAACGGTATTCCCCTCAGTACTATCCACCACACAAATCATGGAGTCCTGACCGATGAGTACAAAATCATTTATTTTCATTCCCTGCAACCCGGCAGAAATCCACAAGGTATCATTGGACATGACCGGTTTTTTGAACAAGCCGTTTTGCGTTGGCACATACAGGGTATCCTGCTTTAGTTTGATCAGCGCATTTGTAGCCGTAGTCAGCTTTTGGGCCGGTGTCCCCATATAGATTAACTGGCCGTGAACGTTCCCTGCCAGGAGCAAGAACAACAGAAACATGTATTTTCGATCGATTTTCATCTTCATTGGTATTTGATGTAATATCCTATATACCACTCAAATATTCAAAGGTTGCTTGTGTTTTTGCTTTTCGGCAGAATGCTGAATTATTCAATAACAAAACAATATCAGATCCTGTTCATGGTCCATGGCAATTTGTACCCAATCTATGAACTGATTTTTCTGCTCATCTGAATACGAACTATTGTCAATTTTCAGTTTGGCATTTTCAAGCTGATGATTTTCAATGGTAAACACCAGTGGATTGGCTTCGGGAGCAGGAAGACGGACCAACGGATCCATTCCCAAAAAGTACATCCGAAATTCATCGTAGTCATATAAATCCGCAAGGGAAGTATGCTGCCAGGTATCAGCAGGTAATTCTTTCCCGAAGCCGTTACAAAGCAATTCTACTACATACCAGTGTTTTGCTGTGTCCGGGATGTCTGCAAACGGTTTTCCGTCGAGGAAATCTTTCAAAATAGTTTCGGCATCTAGCCAACCCCATTTAAGCGGAAGATCATTATCCAGTGAACTGCAATAAGTTTTTGAGCTTGTAAGGATCTTTTC
>CBFGPJ010000167.1:0-6685 GCA_965650615.1 uncultured Fluviicola sp.
ATGAGAATGGAAACCAAACGTCAACACCTCCGGACCATACAAAGCGTGTTGAATTCAACGCAGAGGATATCGTAATCGGAGTTCCGAAAAGAGAAGACGTAGAACCGGAGGATAAAGTTCGTAAAGGAGTAGTTACTTTTTACAACGATTCAAAAGGGTACGGCTTCATCAAAGATAGCACTTCCGGGGACAGTGTATTCGTTCACGCAAACCAGTTGACAGAATCCATTACAGAAGGAAACAGAGTGAGTTTCGAAGTCGAAAAAGGTCAACGGGGACCAACAGCGGTAAGGGTTAAGAAGGATTGATTCAAGGTTGAATCGTTTAAAAAGTTAAATTGGAATGATTTAACTTTTGAATTGTTTGAACAAAAAAGACTTCCTTTCGGAAGCCTTTTTTTACTTATCTATCGAACCGGTAACCCGCTTCATGAATTCATTCAGCGCATCTTTCTGAGATTTTCCGGCTTTGATTTCCTTGTGAACCTCAATCGCTCCGGAGAAATTAGAAAGTAACTCTCCGATAACATCCAGTTCTTCATCTTTCAGTCCCGGAGCATCGATTAAATATTCCAGGGTGTCGATGGTTTCGTTTACGTAGTCTTCATCATTTTCTTCAATGAAGGCTACCATGTGTTTAATTACCGGCAACCGCATCTTTGATCTCTTGAATGATTTCTACTTTATTCCCTTGAGCTTGCTTTACCAATTTACCACCTACAAAGCCAGCGAAAGTAGGCAGGTTGGAAACATCCGCAAATTTGCGTGAATTCGGTAATTTCTCTGCATCCACGTAATAGAACTCTATTCCCGGATTTTCCTCTGCCATTCGCTTAAACTTCGGCTTGGTAATTTTACAGTTGCCGCACCAGGATGCTCCGTATTGAACCATCACTTTTTGATTGGTACTCAATAACTGCTCTAAATTGTCTTCCGTTAACTCTGTAAACATGACTTCTTAGTTTCTGCTTAAATATTCTGCTGTACTTGCAAGACTCGCTTTCATTGCATCTTTTCCTTCTTCCCAGTTTGCAGGACATACTTCACCATGTTTTTGCACGTGTGTGTACGCATCAACCAAACGGATGTATTCCTGAACGTTACGTCCTACAGGCATGTGGTTAATTGATTCGTGGAAAACGGTTCCTTCTTCGTCAATTAAATACGTTGCACGGTAAGTAACATTATCACCTGTGGAATCCTCATCATATGCATCGAAATCCAAAATGTCCAGTTCTTCTGCCAAACGACGTGTTGAATCTGCAATCAAAGGGAATTTAACTCCTTCAATACCACCGTTGTCTTTTGGAGTATTCAACCACGCAAAGTGAACTTCCGCAGTATCACAAGAGGCCCCTATTACTAAAGTATTGCGTTTTGCAAACTCAGCGGAAGCTTCCTGAAAAGCGTGAATTTCTGTCGGACAAACGAAGGTGAAATCTTTCGGATACCAGAATAAAAGCACTTTCTTCTTGTTTTCAATTGCATGTTTCAATACATCAATTTGAAAAGTATCTCCCATTTCATCCATCGCATTTACTAATACGGAAGGGAATTTTTTACCTACTACACTCATTTTTTTGTTTTTTATATTTGATTTATTAATTACTTGTTATGGAGTCAAGACGCTGAGAGTCATGAGCCAGGACTTAATTACAATATTCGTGAAGAATAGAAAACATTCCTATGACTTAAATCAACTTCTGTAAGCTGATCAAAACCTTGACTCTTGACTCATTCAATCTACTTTCCCAGCCATGCCGCGAACATCCAATTCGTTTTTTCTTTTTCACGAACCAAATCACTGATCATGGAGTTTGTTCCTTCATCTCCCAAATCAGCCGACTCGGATAAGAGCTCACGCTCCAGTTTCAAGATCGTTTCCTGTGCATTTAAAATATAAGTCATCCCTTCTTTGCCGTCGTGGATTGTTACATTTTCCTTTAAATCACTATTTCTCAGATAGTCTTCAAAACGGTGAAGCGGGGTTATACCCAATGTCAGGATCCGTTCCGCCAGATCATCAATAATTACCTGTGTTCTGGTGTACAATTCTTCGTATTTCAAATGCAATTCAAAGAAGTTGCTTCCTTTTATGTTCCAGTGAATCGCGCGAAGGTTTTGATAATGTACCTGGTACGTTGCCAAAAGCCGATTCATTTTAGTATTTAAATCTTGTTGTGAACTCATAGCTTTTTTTGTTTGGACTAAAAGACTTTGAGAGGCATGAGTCAAGACAGTTTTTTATTTCGTCTTGTCTCTTGACTCATGAAGTCTTGTCTCTTATTTCATAATTCAAAGTTGCTTGTTTTTTAAATATAAATGATATTGATTAACTTTATAATTTCATAGAATTAATTTATAATGATTTCACCACAACAGATTGCGTACATCCTTGCCGTTTATGAAACAGGTTCTATCAGCAGGGCAGCAGAACAGTGTTTCGTTACCCAACCTACACTTTCCATGCAATTAAAGAAAGCAGAAGAGTTGCTGGGGCATGTGATCTTTCACCGGGATACCAATACGATGGAATTAACTGACTTTGGAAAATCGTTGATTCCGCTTTTGCAACAAATTCAGGGAGATTTCGGAGCAATTGACCGGATCAGTCAGATTCATTCCGGAACATACAAGGAGCGTTTACGCATCGGTGTTATTCCGACTGTTGCTGCCTATCTGCTTTTGGATAATTTCCAGGAGTGGCAAACATTACTTCCGAATACACAGGTATTTGTAGAAGAGTTGAAAACGGAAGAACTCATTGAGGCTCTGGATCAACGGAAAGTGGACCTGGCGATCCTGGCCGGTCCGTTAAATCAGAATAATTACCGCATCACACCATTGTTTATGGAGGAAATTTTGGCTTATGCACCCAGTATTTCAGGAGAAATATTGTTGGTAGACCAATTGAAAGACCTGCAACCCTGGCTTTTGAATAAGGGAAATTGCCTGCGAACCCAAATGATGCAGTTTTGTGCTATTGATGACGACTTACCTTCAAGATGGAACTACCAGGGAGGGAACATGGACTTATTAATGCGTATGGTAGATCAACAAGGAGGATATACTTTAATTCCGGAATATTACCACCCTTTTGTTTCGCAAAACACCGAGTTCAAATCGATCCGTGACAATCAAGGGTTCTTTCCGGGAAGATCGATCATCGCAGTGAGTGCTTTTCGTCATGCAAACTGGGATTCAATGGAGAAAATCATTCGCTCCATTCAGCACAAATACGGCAAGCCGGTTTCGAAAGAACTGGAATTGTTGAGTTGGAAATAGTATGAAAATTATCAATTATTAATGAAAAAATTATCAAGATAAATGACCTTGATAATTCTCATGTATCTTTGTGCTTCAATCTAATATCTGAAATGATCCGGAATTTTTACCTTCTTCTGATTTGCTTTATAAGTTTAAACTCATTTTGTCAATTAACTGAGGAGAATAATACCCAGCTCAGGACAGAGTTAGCTCAATTGGTGAATGATCTGAGAAAAGAAAAAGGATTGAAACCACTTGGTTTTGATGAATCACTCAAAAAAGCAGCAGAATTTCATTGTAAGTACATGGTGAAGAATCAGATACTTGATCACACCGAAAAAAAAGATATTAAAAATTCGACTCCTGCAAAAAGAATCGTTAATTCAGGAGGAAAAGATTTTGAATGGACAGGTGAAAATATCCTTTATTCCACTCCTCAAAAGTTTCCTTTGAAGCCAAAAGAGATTACCGTTTTAGCAAAAGAGATGTTTGAGTCCTGGAAGAATTCTCCTAAACATTATGCGAATATGACGCATAAATCCTATGAATTGGGGGATTTTGGCTTTGAAGTTGATCTGAAAAAGAATGTGGTTTATGCTGCACAAGTCTTTGGAAAAAAAGGGTATAAGGTCAAAAATCAGCTCTCATCAAATGCTTTTGGACTTGTTCAGGCCCCGGATAATTGTGCGGATGACATGAAAGGTTTTTTGAATCTGGTTTATCAGTTGGGAAATTCACTTGAAATCAAAGAAAATGAAGTGGTATTCTACTATTCGGATTTTGAGCGCTTCAATCAAATTTTAAAGGGAAATAATGATGGGATTGCAGTTGATCTGATTCAAAGAGATCAGGTAGCCTGCTCTCACCCGAATCAGTTGGATTTTTCTAAATTTTACGATGGAATATTACTGGAACCTGTTTATAAGCAAGAACTTTTAAAACGGAACATAGCGGAAAATGAACATCGAATCATTACGAAATTAGGTGTTGTTCCAGAAAATTTAAGGGGAAAGGAATTAGATATTTCACTGGTACTTATTCGAAATGGAAAGGCTTGTTTGTATTTAGCTCCTGGAGAAATTCCGGATGATCACTATCATTTGATTCCGGTAGAACCTACCTTGATTAATCCCACAGATGCTGTATATAGTTACTCGGGAATTATTGAATCCGAGGAAATAAAATATGATTTCAAACCAAGCGATAGTATTCCGATCAATTATTCGGTTCTAAATGCTAATTCACGGAAAGTGCACTCTGTCTATATCCAGTCGTTTACTTCGGTTGATGGTGATAAAAGGGCAAATGATTACTACCATTACATGCGGGCGAAGACAATTAAGCGTCACGTTCAAAGCAAATTGAGTGTTCCGGAAAAAGCTATAACCATTGAAGCAAAGGAAAACTGGGAATTGATGAATTTTCAAATGCTTTACTATTTTGCAGATAGCCTTGCTGCAATGGAACACGATTCTATCAAAAAGCATTACAAAGATTACCCGGAAATTCCCTGGAGGGAATTATTCCAAAAACAACGCCGCTCTTCTGCAACGATCAATTATTGGGGCAAATTACCAACCAATACTTCTAAAAAGAAATTGGGGGAATTAAATTTAAGGACAGCGTTAATCAATAAGGATTGGAACCTCGCAAATAAATCATTATTTGAACTTTATCAATTGGGAGAATTTCCTGATTTTATTGTCGAACAACCTTTTTTTGAAATCATTAAATCCCAACCTGAGCTTACTCAAAATGTAAGTGCATTATTTGTTAAATCTAACAAGATTGATAAAGATATAGTTACTCAGTTTTTGTATGGAATTATCAATCAACCAAATGGTTTAAGTTTTGGAGCAAAGGAAAATTTAACCTTGCTTTACTCGAAAATAGCATTTGATTTATTGACTATATGGGATTTACCATCTAAACGACTGGCGAATGTCATTCACCCGAAAAGAATTTTGGGAATGGCCCAAGACCAGGTTTTTAGAGATGAGGTCATGTTAAATATGCATCTTACTTTCATTAATTACTTCGGGCAGATTAATGACACAAAGAACATTTCAAAATCATTTGACTTTATCAGTTCTTTTTTTAACAATAAAACGCTACCGCTGAAAGATGAAATAGATCTGGTTTTATTCTTCAATCATTGGAGCAGATACGATCTTACCATAAAACGTTTAACACCTCTTTTTAAAGCCAATAAATTGAATGAAGAAGGAGTTTTTATTTTAGCAAAAACAATAAGTTTCTATCAAAAAAAATCCAATGAATCCTTGTTGAATGAGGTTATGGAAAAAGCATTGTTGCTTAATAAAACTCGTTGGTGTAAATGGATTAACGATGAGTTCCAACATTTGAGAGATGAAAAACTCAAAGAAATGTACTGCAAAACCTGCGGATATTGAGATCTTAGTATCTTTCTAAATCTTTATACTTTTGAATTTTACATTTTGAATTAAAAATATGGCCCTAATAAAATCATGCAGAGGAATCGAACCTCAATTTGGAGAAGATGTGTACTTAGCAGAAAATGCAACAGTTGTCGGTGATGTGGTAATGGGAGATCGCTGCTCCGTATGGTTTAATGCGGTCATTCGCGGAGATGTGAACTCCATTCGTATGGGGAACCAGGTGAATGTGCAGGACGGAGCGGTAATTCATTGTACTTACGAGAAAACCAAAACAACTTTGGGAAATAACGTATCGATCGGGCATAACGCTTTGGTTCACGGTTGTACGGTTGAAGACAATGTTCTGATCGGAATGGGTTCGATTGTAATGGACAATTGTTACATCGAGTCTAATTGCATCATTGCAGCAGGAGCGGTTCTTTTGGAAAATACGCACGTGGAAGCATGGAGCGTTTATGCAGGGATTCCTGCAAAGAAAGTAAAGACCTTATCTCCGGAACTATTCGAAGGGGAAGTGCAGCGGATTGCAAATAATTACGTGATGTATTCCGGTTGGTTTAAGTAAGAAATTCGCGGAAGCGAATTGATTCGTCACAGGCAAGCGTTAGCGCGGCCGTAGATACCAATTCAAAAGGTGGCCACGACTTTGCTCGGCCACCTTTTTTGTATCGGAATTTAATTTTAAGATCGACTACTTTACAGTTCCTTGTCTTTGATAATGCAGCTGATAGTTCCTGCAGTTGAACCGGTTGTAAACTTCCAGTTGTCGTTGTAATTTAAAGGAGTGCCTCCTGTATCATACAGAAAACCGAAGGAATCTTCCATAACGGATGTTGGATGGCTTACGGAAGTCTCGTCCATAAGCAGGTTAAATACAGTACTGTTAGTCAGTATTGTTTTTGCATACCACATCGTTGCATTATTGCAGCTAAAAGTTGCTACTTTGGTATATTGCGGCGGTGTGTTTGATGTCCATTTATATAAGGTATAATAAACGGT